>CBDUCU010000301.1:0-5183 GCA_965365725.1 uncultured bacterium
TCGATGTGAACTCTCACTTCGGGCTTGCCCGAGATGAGCGACGTATCGGGGTCAACCACGTCCGGAATTGTCTTGAGCTTCTCGAAGATTTGATTCGAGTAAGTGTTGAGCTTGGCAAGGTCCGGGCCGCTGATGACGTACATGATGTCGGCATTACGGAAGCCGCCGCCCGAGATGGCCTGCACCTGCCCGACCGCCGGACGCAATTCTTTCGGATACTTTTCCAGAAGCTTGCGCGCCTCGCTCATCAACTCTTCCTGCGACTGTTCGCGCTCGTCGATGGGTGTCAGCTTGACGTAGATGCTCGCGCTGTTGACGAGCGATTGTTCGCCGCCGCCGATGGTGACGAGCGTGTCGGTTGCGCCCGGAAGCGTGCGCAAATCTTTGGCGATGCGCTCGGTCAAAGTAGAAGTAGCGGCAAGCGTCGAGCCTTCCGGGGCGCGCATCGTCACTTCAAACTGCGATTGGTCGTCAACAGGCAGAAAGTTTTTACCGATGAACATAAAAAGAGGCACGGTGCTCAAGACGACGAGCACGCACAGGAGGACGACCACCCAACGATGAGCCATCGACCATGCGAGCATCTTCATATAAGCGCGATCAATCGGCTTGTAGAAGCGCGACTCTTTTGCCGACTTGTGCTTGCGCGGCGCGCTGCCCGGCGGCACTTCAGCTTGCGGCGGAATCTCAGGGGTCGCACCGGAATCTTGAGATAGCGCAACGCTTCGCACCTGCGCGTCGTTTGTCTCGGCCTCAGCAGTCTCTTCTTCTGCCTTTCGGCGTTTGATCAAACGCGCCGAAAGCATCGGCGTTAAGGTGAACGAAACGAGCAGAGAGACGGCGATGGCGAACGAAGCCGTAAAGCCGAACGACGACATAAAGCGACCGACGATGCCCTGCATAAAACCTACGGGCAGAAAGACCGCGAGCAGAGAGAGCGTCGTTGCCATCACTGCGAGTCCGATCTCGCGCGTGCCCTCGATGGCCGCCTGAAACGGGGCCATTCCCTTCTCTTCGACGTGGCGATAGATGTTTTCAAGAACGACGATGGCATCGTCAATCACGATGCCGACCATCAGCGTCAAAGAAAGCATCGTGATCTGGTTGAGCGTGTAGCCCATCGCCTTCATCAAACCGAAGGTGGCGATAATCGAAGTCGGGATGGCGATAGCGGCAATGATCGTCGAGCGCACGTTCCACAAAAAGACAAAGACGACGAGCGCGGCCATGATGCCGCCTTCTATAAGGTGCGTCTCGATTGATTCGACCGCCGCTTTGATAAAGATCGATTGGTCGCCGACGATCTGCGTACGCACGCCCGCAGGCAAAGTTGGTTGAATCTCGGCAAGTCGCTCCTTGACGGCATCGGCCACCGCAACCGAGTTTTGCCCAGACTGTTTTGAGACGACGAGCGTCACAGCCGGCTGGCCGTTGAGATAAGCGGCTGAGCGTTGTTCCTCAGTTCCGTCTTCGACATAACCGATGTCCGAGAGCTTGACGACGTAACCGCCGCGCAAGCCCACAGCGATATTGTTAAAGTCCGCCGGATTCGTAATGCGCCCCATCGTCCGGACGGTCAATTCACGCGCGCCCTCATCGACGCGCCCGCCCGGCACTTCCATGTTTTGCTGACGGACGGCGGCAACAACATCGGTCGCCGTGACGTTGAAGGCGCGCATCTTGTCGGGGTCAACCTTGACCTGAATCTCGCGGCGCGCGCCGCCGATAATCAAAACCTGACCCACGCCGTTAATCGACTCGATGCGCTCTTTGATCTGCTTGTCGGCGATGTCGGTCACCTCGCGCAGAGAGCGCGGCGCGCTGACGGCCACGCGCAGGACGGGCGCGGCATCCGTATCGACGCGCTGTATGATTGGGTCTTCCGCCGTCTCGGGCATCTGCCCGCGTATGAGATTGACCTTGTCGCGCACCTCCTGCGCTGCAACGTCAACGTCCTTTTCTAAAACGAACTGAACAAAGACCTGCGACACGCCCTCGACCGAAGTCGAGCGCAGTTCGTCAATGCCGCTAATGGTATTGACTGCCGACTCGACGCGATCCGTAATCTCGGTCTCGATCTCCTGTGGGCTCGAACCCGGATTGACGACCGTCACAGTGATCGTCGGAAAGTCGATCTTTGGAAACAGATCAACGCCCAACGAGAAGAACGAAAAAATGCCCACCACCGTCAACGACAAAATAATCATCGTTGCGAAGACAGGGCGGCGAATACAAATCTCTGCAAGCTTTTGCATTTCAAACAAGCTCCGCTTGTAATAGCTGTTAGCTATTAGCTATTAGCTTTTAGCCAAACAAAAAGCTAACGGCTAATAGCTAACAGCTTCTTTACTGCCTCACAATCATTCCGTCGCTCAACAACTCGACGTTCGAGGTGGCGACAAGCTCGTCTGCGGCGATGTTGCCTTTGACTTCGACGAGCTCGCCTTCCGTCTGACCGATTTGCACGAGACGTTCCTGGGCGATGCCGTCGCGGATGACGAAGATACGGCTCGTGTCGCCTTCGGTGCGGACGGCGCGTGCAGGGACTAGCGTCGCCGGCTCGGACTGCGGCAAAAGTATCCGCACGGTTGCAAACTGTCCGGGTTTGAGAAGACCGGAGCTGTTGTCAACTTCGGCCTCAACCGTCATCGTCCGCGAGTTGGCCGAAACGTTTGGCGAGATGCGCGCGACGCGACCCGCAAACGAGCGGTCAGGATATGCGCTTGTCGCTAAAGAGATGCTCTGACCGAGCTGGACGCTTGAGATGGCCTGCTCGGGGATGTCGATTCGCATGCGCAAAGGATTAGTGCGGACGATGGTTGCAATCTTTGAAGACGTAGCGACGTATTCGCCAACATCTGCTGGCCGGTCAGAGACGTAGCCGCTAATCGGCGAAGTAATGGTCACGTCGCGCACGGCCTTGCGCGCCTGTTCAACCTGCGAGCGAGCGGCATCGGCAGCGGCGCGTGCGGTTTGCACTCCGGCGTAAGATTGATTTGCCTGTGCGAGCGCGGCTTCAAACTGCTGGCGGAGTTGGTCGCGCTGCGCCTTCTGCTGGTCGTAGGCCGCGCGCGACACGTCGCCCGATTCGATCAGACGCTCGTAGCGTCGCAACTGTTTTTCGGCCAGATCGAGCGCAGCGCGCGCAGCTCCGACTTCGGCCACACGGTTCGGGTCGAAACGCTCACCGGCGCGAAGGCCGATGCGCTCTTCCGCCTGACGAACAGCAGATTGCGCCTGTGCAAGCTGCGCTTCCAATTGTTGGAGACGAAGACGCGCATCGGCATCATCGAGCCGCGCGATCACTTGACCCTGCTGGACGTAGCTGCCGAGATCAATGCCGACGAATGTGACGCGCCCCGGCACAATCGGCGCAACGTCGGTCTGTTCGTCTGCCGCAACGCTGCCCGTCGCTTCAAAATAGCGCGGTAGCTGGCGGCTGACGGCTGGCGCGGTCGCAACATCAGGCGGAGCGGGAGCGTTCTGTGCGTTTGCGTTGGCAGCCTTGTTGCTCTCTGCGCGCGAGCCGCCGCAGGCGGCTGTGATGAGCGCGAGCGCGATAAGCGTGAGAGCGAGCGTCGTCTGTTTGATGTCTTGACGGGAGAACATAACTTTACTTCTTCCGATATCTGTTTCTGAGCCTTTCAGAATTACTTCACTTTGTTTCTCTGCGGCTTACGGATGAGAGCCGCGCGCCCGCGCGTCGCGTCTGTTTTCTTGCGGACAGTTTTGCTGGCCGCGCGCGTCGGCCTTTCGGTCGAAACGCCGTCGAGAAAGATGTCTGTAAATTGTCGCGCCGCGTTTTCGTTTTTGATATCGACGAGCGAGCGCGCCTTATCCCACAACAGATTGTTGACTGAATGGTGAATGACCATTCCCGTAAAGGCGCGCACGGCGACGCGTGGATTGACGCCGCGCATCGCGCCTTCGCGCTGGCGCTCGCGGATATATGCGCCGAGAAAGTCGTACATGGCGTGCACGTTTCGCTCCCAGAACATCTCGGAGAGCTTGTGCCCTTCGAGCGCGGAATAGAAGAGCAGACGCAGGAAATCGGCATCGCGCGCATGATGCTCCATCATGTTGAGCGCGATGTGCTCGAAGACGGCGCGGTCGTCTCTGGCTTCCATAAATTGGGCCACCGAAAAGCGTATGTCCTCGACCACGGGCCGCTCCATGTCGGCCATTCCGCCCGAGCACGACTTATGGTCGATGATGGCGGAATAGAGGTCTTCTTTGGTGGCGAAGTGGCGAAAGATAATCGCTTCCGACACGCCGGCGGCCTGCGCGATCTCTTTGGTCGTCGTGCCGCGAAATCCGTGCTCAGAGAAAAGACGCATCGCGACATCGACGATTTGTCGGCGGCGGTCTTCAGCGTTCATGCGACCGTGCGGGGCGACGGCGGCGGCGGCGGCGAGGTTGTTGCTTTGCCTGCTCATCAAGCTCCTTTGCTGCGTTGTCTGGTGTACAAGTAAGTACTTACTTACTGGAGTACGCGTGGCTTGTCAAGCGGGTTTCAACTCTTTATGAAGAGTTGGTTTTTATTCCTGCAGATTGAGCAAACGTCGTTTCACCGCCGAAGGCTTGAAAACTCAGAAATGCTAGACGAAGAATCTCAATCAGGAGGTTTCAAGCTCCGGCTCTTGCGCGTTTCTTAACACGCACTTTCTACGCCCTTTGTATGTTCAGTGATAAAGACCTGGCTGCTTTCATCCGACCATCAAACGACCCTTCGAGACTGCGTGTCGTCTATGTATTGTTCCCGACCTTGTGGTATCTTAGGCGTACCTTTTCACAACGAAAAAGAGGGCTTGTAAATATGCCGGGGGCGCACTGGCTCGTTCCTGTTCTTTCGGCATTTCGGCGGGCCAATGATAACGACGCCGACCGGCACATTGTTTGCTCAGCCGCATCAGGAACGGCAGTTATCCCGGAGGCGAAATCTTGCTAATGCCATTTCGGTATCGGCTTCGACAAAAAATTTCACACGCGAAGGAGAAGACTAAAGATGTCAACCAACAGACCTAATAACGACACACCCAACACTACGACCGGCACGACCGGTTTCGGCGGAGCAGGTACGGGAGCGACCGACGCGGGCACGACGCGCGACACTTCGACGACCGGCGCGGGAAGCCTTGCTCGCGGCAACACGACCACCTCGGCAGGCGGCGGCGCGGGCGCGG
>CBDUCU010000302.1:0-5173 GCA_965365725.1 uncultured bacterium
GACTTGCGCCGTGCGCGCCGACACCTGCGGCTCGCCTGTGCGCGCTGCCTTCAAAGCCTTGCGGCAAGGGATGCACTCGTGCCTATGGTCTTCAAGCAGCAGAGCACGCGCCGGCGAAAGCTCTCCGCGAAGGTAAGAAGGGATAAGCGATTGGTAATCCGCGCAGCCGCCAATCTGTTCGGCTGCTACAGCGACGGAGGCCGGTGAGTCAATCAACTCATCGCCCGACGCTTGCTCGGAGACGCGCGCCCAGACGCGCGAGGCCGCCGTGTTTACCGCCGACTGATCGACGCGCTCGTTGCGCACGCCGTCCACAGCTTTATCTAAAATGGCATCAAGCTCTTTTCTGTTACGCTTCATGATTGTTTCTCCATAAACTGTCCAATCTCATGCCGAAGGCGCATCCGCGCGCGATGGAGTGTGACGGCGACGACCATCTGCGAAGTTCCGAGAAGCTCGGCGATTTGTTTGTTGTCGTAGCCCTCGAAATAGCGCAGCGCGAAGACGGTCGCGGCGCGCTCGCCGAGCTTGGCAACCGCCTGGCGCAGGAGCGCGCGCAGCTCACGGTCGGCGTGCTCCTCCGCCGGGCCGGAGTTTGGGCTGCTCAACTCCTGTGCGGATTCCACCGAATCGAACGAAACCAGGCGCGCCCGCCCACGACTGCGCACAATGTCGAGCGCGGTATTGACGGCGGCGCGGTGCAGGTAGCCCCCCGGATTCGGCGCGAGATCAGGTGTCTCGGCGCTGGAGGCCAGACGTAAAAAGATCGTCTGGAGCACATCCTCCGCATCCGAGACGCTTCCCGTGATGCGATATGCGGCGCGGAAAATCTGCTCGTGGTGCTCGCGGAAGAGTTTCTCAAGTTCGCCAGTCTTATGAGCGACTGGTACCGCCCTTAAGCGGGTCGTGGTAGCGGCATTTGATTGCACATCGTTCTCCTTCACTTCGTCACTACACATATAACGCGCTCCACAGCCGATTATTAACAACGCTGAAAAAATATTTCGTGCTTCGTAAAGAGCATAAATGCCTACTTTCCCTGCATCGTTGCAAGCAGCTCTACTATTTTTATTCAGATTCGCGCTCGGCTTGTTAATAAAAGCGAATAGCTCTCGTTATGTTTATTTACGCGAATCATAACGCGCGCGCACGTAAGCGGGCGCGCATTGATTCATGCCTAAGCTGATAGCGGTAAATGAGGAAATGAATGAAACGCACCAGTAAACATAACTACTTTTACCTTCTATTATCGTTCGTGGCCGCCTCCCTAATCATCGGCGCGACCGCTTACGCGCAGGACAAGACCAGCGAGATTGACAAGATATTCAGCTCGGTCGCTCCCAACGCGCCCGGGTGCGCGGTTGCCGTCTCGCAACGAGGCAAGCTGGTCGTCAACCGCGCATACGGCTCGGCAGACCTCGAGCGCGACGCGCCGTTAAGCCCGAACGCAATCTTCGATATCGGTTCGGTCAGAAAGCAGTTCGTCGCAGCGGCTGTCCTCCTGCTCGTCGAAGACGGGCGGCTCTCTCTCAACGACGACATTCGTAAGCACTTCCCTGAACTCCCTGATTACGGGCAGAAGATCACGGTCGATCATCTGCTCACACATACCTCCGGCATCCGCGACTGGACCGGCCTCCGGCCACTGACAGGGGGAAAAGTTGACGACGTTTTGAGCCTCACTCTACGCCAGCGCAGCCTCAACTTCGCGCCTGGCGAGGAGTGGTCTTACTCAAATAGCGGCTACGTGCTGCTGACTGACCTCGTTGCACGCGCGAGCGGGATGTCGTTTACCGATTTTACGCGCAAGCGACTGTTCGAGCCGCTTGGGATGAAGACGACCATGTCGCCCGGTGATTTGCGGGAGGTCATTAAGAACCGCGCTCTCGGTTATGAGAAGGAGGGCGCAGACTGGCGTGTAGGAATGTACGTTGGCAACGAGCGCGGCAGCGGCGGCGGCGGCGCCGTCCTAAGCACTGCTGCCGACCTCGTGATCTGGAACGACGCGTTGACGAATGTTCGTCTGGGCGCGTTCGTCACCACAAAGCTTCAGGAGCAGGCAAGGCTTAATAACGGCAGGAAGCTCAGATACGCTCGCGGCTTGTTTGTGGACTCCTACCCTGGCGGCACTCAGGTGTCGCATTCCGGCGGCGCGGCAGGGTACAGCGCATGGCTGGGTCGCCTTCCGGAGCACGCCCTTTCGGTCGCCGTCCTGTGCAATTCAGACGTGGCATCCGCGACGGCGCTCGCGCGCCGCGTCGCCGATCAGTTTCTGCCGCCCGCGCCACCCGCGCCAGCCGATGGCGCCGCCATGACGGGTGCCGACCTGAGCAGCAAGGCGGGGCTGTTCATCAGCGAGCGCACCGGCGATCCTCTGCGCATCATCGTCAACAACGGCCGACTGGGCGTCGTCGGCGGCGGCCCGCTCGTGCAGACGGGCACGGACCGATTCCGCAACCCGCGCGGCGATCTGTATTTCATGTCGCAGGACGAGTTTGAATTGAACTTCCTTTCACAGGATGAATTCGAGCTGAAGTCAATGGAGGGCCAGACGACGCGGTATCGCCGCTCACAACCCTACGCGCCCAACGCCACAGACTTGCAGGCTTTCGCCGGACGGTACGCCAGCGACGAAACCGGGTCGGGCTTTCATGTAGCGCCCGGAAAAGACGGCCTCGTATTCCACCTCGAAGGCTCGTCGGGCAAGGGTTCGGAGATTCGGCCGGTCTATCGCGACACCTTTCAGATCAGCCGCGTGACGGTGCGATTCCTGCGGGACAAGGACGGAAAGGTTTCGGGCTTCGACTACAGTAACCCTTTGGTCCGAAACGTCAGGTTCACACGGTTGAGCGACGCAACCAGTCGCCATTAGCGCCAATGATTACATCGATGGCATCTAGATCCCGACATCGTGCTATCACACAGAGAGGCGGCCCGCCTCTTATCGGCTGATACCCATCCCCCTCGCTTTGGCTGCGTGAAAACTGACGATGACTGAGCCAACACAAGAAGAGCCAATACAAAACTGTTGGAACCCCTTTACGCCGACACAGAGACGATCATCGTGACACGCTTGCGCGACCTCACGGAACAGCTCGTAGGAGAGCAGTTCCCATTCGCGGACTTTATGAATAGCGATTATGAAAGCGAATCGATCAGCCTTCGCGCAGATTGCGGAAGGTGACGGAGTAGCGGAGTGCGTCCACCGGCGGGATGCTGTGCTCCCACCCCACCCGCGCCGGCCCGCTCAGCATATAGGCCGAGCGCGGCTCGGCCACAACGCTTGCCCTCTCCCATCTCCTCTCACCAATCTTCCGACGCAGGCGCAGCATGCACGATGAGAGCAAAGAGATGCCGACCGTCTCGCCGAAGACCGCCTTGTCGCGGTGCCAGCCGATACCGGCTCCGGGGCCGTACTCTGTGACAAGAACGTGCTGCAACCGCTCCGTCTCCATCCCGGCAAAGGCAGCAGCATGCACGCGGAGCGCAAGCAGGAAGTCTGGTATTTGATCAGCTTTCCTGAGCTGGCGCCCCGAGAAGTCGTAGTGCCAGCCAAAGGAGACGACGCGACGTTTTCCCGTGTAGCCGTGAAACTCAAACTCGCGGAACGGCAGCTCACGTACATGAGCAACGAGCGCATCCTCCTTTTCAGCGTTGATCAACTCTGGCTGGTAGCGAAAGCCCTCGGGGAGAGCAGCCGCAGCTTTGCGCGCGCCGCCAGCCTCTCCAAAGATGTCTGCCTGTGATGACATAACCCGCTTGTAGACTTAAACATCGAGCCACCAGGCCTTCAGTCTGTGATGATCTCTTTAACCCTGCCCACCTCGCCTGTCTCCAGCCTAACCTTGATGCCGTGCGGGTGATAGGCCGATTTCGTCAGCACCTCTTTGACGATGCCGCGCGTCTGCTTGCCTGTCCGCTGATCCTGCTTCAGGACTATATTGACTGTGAGCCCCGTCCTGACCTCCTTCCGCTCTCTGCCGTCCATGAGTAACAATCCCTTCACCCTTCATCATACCCGAGAAAGTTAACAGCATTCTGCTCCAGATTCTCCCTGCCGTGGTCGTAGCGCATGACGGTCTTCGGGTCCCTGTGCTTTGACATCATCTGCACCTGTCGGTAGGTGAGCCCTGAATCGAGCGCCCTCGTGATCGCCGTCCTCCGCAGGTCGTGCGGCGAGAGGTCGCCGAGCCGGGAATAATCCGCCCACCGCTTGACGATCTTCTGCACCATGCGGGTCGAGAGCGGCTTGTCAAAGGTGAGCGTGCGGTAGTTGACGTGAGGTTGGAAGAGCGGCGCGTCCTCACCCGAAGAGTGCGAGATCTCCCTACGCTTGCGATCTAATTTCAGATAAAGATCTATCGCCTCTTTGACATCCTTCGGCAGCGGCCACGTCTCTTCCCTGCCCCCTTTGACCTTGCACCGCAGCGTCCATCTCCCGTGGCTCCACTTGATTGATGAAGTCCGCAAGCTACAGACCTCCGAGACGCGCAAAGAGAGACGGAGCATCATAAGCATCAGCGCGTAGTCGCGCGCCCCCTCCGACTTCTCTCTGTCTGGACCGCTGAGGAGGTATCGCACCTCCTTGGCCGAGAGCGCCCTCCCTGCCGGCTCAGACGGCAACTCCGGCGGATGGACGAGCTTCGTCGAGGCCGGGTTGAGCGTGACGGCGCCCGCAGCCTTGAGGTACTCAAACAAGGAACGGACGACCGAGAGCTTGAAGGCCACAGTCGCCGCGCTCTTCTTCTGCGAGCGCAGGCGGTCGCGCCATGAGAGCACGTCTGCGGGAATGACCTCTGTGGGATGCTTCCCATCTATGAACTGGAAGAACTCGGAGACGGCACGACGGTAGGCGCGTCGCGTCTCCTCAGAGACTGATTTGTTAACAAAGGGAGCCGAGCTCTTTGGGTCGAACCGCTTGCCTACAACTTCAGCATTGCGGAGTATCTCCGGTATCAGAGATTCGGTAGACAATTAACGCGGCCTCCCTCAGCGAATTGATAGGCAAAATCAGGGTAAATCATCAACCGCTTACCTTAAATAGTCAAGAAGATTGTTCGTAAAATATCTATTATCGGAATTACCATCAGTGAACAGGAAATTCGTGTTTTAACTCCCGGCCTAAGACTAATTTGTAACCATGAAACATCTGCGTGAAACAATTTTTCAGATG
>CBDUCU010000303.1:0-5167 GCA_965365725.1 uncultured bacterium
TGATCCCCATAGCGACCGTCAGTTCCATCAGCGAGAACCCGGCTTGCCTGCCTGTTCGGGGCGTAAACGTCATCTGTTGTCTCCTACACAAAGCTAAAGAAATAGGGTTGGCGCTAACGCTTATGGAACAAAGTTGCTGCGCGCGTCGTCGTTCAGATAACTAATGCCGATTGTCTCTTCAAGCTTCCCCGTGCTGCTTGCATACTTGAGCGTCACCTCAACCTTCTTCATGCTGTCGCTTAATGAAGTGATGACGATTTTGCGCGAAAATCCCATGCGGGTGAGGCCTTGATTAGTAAAATCGTCCTGAGTCCCGTAAAGGCCGTCTGCGCCAGCGTCGACGAGGTCGTCAGCCGTGCCGAATATGCCGTCCGGGCCGGGACTCGTTGAGACGGCAGAGAAGGTGGAAGGAAAACCCGGGAATGGGCGCGACGCATCCGGGTCGTCAGGTTGGCCTGTATTGCGAATCTGTTTGAAGGTCAACTGCTTCGTATTGCGAAGCGTCTCCATCTGCTCAAGAATTGAGACGACCAGCAGCTTCGTGTTCGTCACCTTGTTTCCACGATTGCTCATCTTGAGCGCAAAGCCGATGGCCGCCGAAAGCGAAATCATGCCGATCATCAGAATCAGCATGGCGACCGTCACTTCTATAAGTGTGAATCCAGCATGCGGATTGCGCCGCCGTGCTGCCGAGCGCGCACGCTCACTCCACAAACTTGTTAACATTACTGCTGTACCTCCAAACTTTGGCTCTACCCGAACTGCCTAGAACGGATATGGAGTAAGCGGTCTTTAATGGGTCTTGCGCGAGGTGGAAAAAGAGCGCGAAATTGACTTCCGCCCTCGCGGCATTGATGACACGCCCGTCCGGCTGAAAGGTGATGTTGATCTGCTGATTTGCCGTGAGGGGTGAAAGCGTCGTGTTGTCGGCAAGATTGGTTGGCACAAGCGTCGGCACGCCGTAGGCAATGTCTGCGGGGCGTAGGCCGTCGCCCGCCAGAGAGTATATGTTGTTGCGAACGCTGCCCGGCGTGTTCGGATAACCGGGCTCTGTCAGGACGGCTTGGCCGAAGGTCTGATGTGTGATGATTGAAATCTGCTTTGTTTGATCGTCGTATTGGAAGGTGACCGCCCTTTGCTGCGACATCGCCTGTTGGCGCGCGAGTCTGATCTTGGATTTAATCAAAATCGGTATCGTCGCCGAACGATGAAGACGACGCATGGCAGGCAATTGCGGCAAGGCCACTGCGCTAATAATGCCGATGACCGCAACGACGATGAGCAATTCGACGACGCTGAAGCCTCTCTCGTGGGATTGTCTGCTGCCGCTATGTTGTTGGTTGATCTTCATCGACTCATTCACCAGTTTTCTAAATTTGATTTGAGAGGCCGCTGTGAATCAAAAGATCAATCACGCCGTGCATCACTGAGATCGCTTTATGAGATGAGGCACGACGGTGTGAGCTTTTTAGAGTTTGTTTGGAGTCGTCTGAAACCTCAAGGAAAGTGCCTTGCTTGTTTGAACCGTCGTTGCATCCAGCCAGACTTGAGGAAATTTACCGGCGCAAAGAGATAGCCGAATCTATCTCAGCATCGACTGTAGCAAATTATTTAACATGTGACAAGACTGTAAAACACTGATTTTTTATTTACACAAAAAAAGGCACTAAATGCCTGATAATCAAAGAGATATTATTTAAATCAAAAGTTTGGGGTAATATGCCAAATGAGCCTTTGAGGTTGTTATTTCTGATTTTATGCTCTTAAAATCTCAGCGTGGGGAGAAGTTTTTCTGGGCTACGGATCGTTCAGGCTCTCTGATTAAGCAAAGTTTATTTGGCCTGAGCACTTGGTCGGCGGCAAAATACTTTTCTTCAGCCCCAGGATTGTAAAGGCTAGAGTATGGGAAAACTGTTTAAGATTATTGCGCTTGCCTTGCTCGCGGCATTTACAATTTGGATTGTCTATGAAGTTGTGACCTTCCCACGCGTTTCCGCACTCCGCGAAAAGAATCCCGAAACGACCAGTATGATCGAGACGCGCATTCGTGAGGCGCGTCGGGAGGGGCGCGAGCCAAAGCGCGTGCAGGCTTGGGTTTCGCTCAATCAGATTTCACCTGATTTGCAACGCGCTGTGCTGGCGGGTGAGGACGTAAATTTTGTGACGCACAACGGCTTCGACTATGAAGCGATACGCAAAGCGTGGGAGGATGGTCGGCGCGAGGCAGCGAAGACGGCGAAGGAGGAGGGCGACGAAGACGAATCGAGCTGGATACCAGACCTCTCGAATTTCAAACGCGGAGCTTCGACCATCACGCAACAGCTTGCTAAAAATCTCTATCTCTCTTCTGAGAGGTCTTTCGCACGTAAAGCGCGCGAAGCGTTTCTCACATATTTCCTTGAGCGAACGCTGTCGAAGCGACGCATTCTTGAAATCTATCTTAACGTTATTGAGTGGGGCGATGGCATTTATGGTGCTGAGGCCGCCGCGCAGACCTATTTTAACAAGCCCGCTTCAGCACTCAATGCGCGCGAGGCGGCCTTTCTCGCGGCAATGATTCCAAACCCGCGAACGGTCTTCAATCCTGTTCCGACACCGCAAAACCCAAAATCAAATTTGCGCCGTGTACAGCGTCGTCAACGCATCATTATGCGCGGGATGCAGAGCGTCAAATTACCGTAACGAAGAAGAATTTGATCTTCTAAAAAAGAAGGGTTGCGCTGGTTAGCGCAACCCTTCGCCCTTCATGCGACCCGCCCTTTGCTCGAAAATTCGTTCGACTACAACGCGAACTCTCTGGCAAGGTCTAGCTCGGCCTTGCGCAGCTCAAACCGTCCGCGTCCTAAATTGCCTTCGGGCTTGAGTGCGAGAACGACGAAGTAGTCGTTTGAAACGAGACGCGCGATGATATGCATGTCCGCGTAAGACAAAAGCATTTCACGCATTGAACCAAGTCCTGTATCTCTACCCGCACGCTGTGCGTTACGTACAAGCGAGGTCAACTCGGCAGCGGCCACGTCGATGTTTAACTCCGCTCCTTCTTTGAGCATGACCTTCTCAACCGGGATCCCGTCCGTGCCCATGATGAGCGAGCCGAGCGCACCTTCCGTGCGTCCATTTATCTCTTCAAGCGCTTCTTTGAACATCGTTCTTAGACCTCCTTCAAAGGCTCGGAAACTTAGGGACGCGGCTCAGCCGGCGGCTGCTGGGATTGCGTTCCGGTCGGCACAGGGATGATGACGGGGACTTGTTGCTGCTGCTGTTGTTGCTGCTGCTCCAACTGTTGTTGCGGAGTCGGAGTGTTTGACTGTGGATTTCCAAGCGGCACAGGCTGCGGGATCGAAACGAAGCGCGTGCTCGTCGCGGTTCCCTGTTCGGTGCGGCGGCCCTGATAATCGGGTCTATAGATGCGCGGCGTGATAAAGAAGAGAACTTCGTCGGTGCTGCGCGTCGTGGCGCGACGTTTGAAAAGATTGCCGATGACGGGGATGCCGCCAAGTCCGGGCGTGCGATTCTGCGTTTCGGATTCGCGGTCGCTCAACACGCCGCCGACAACGGTCGTGCCGCCATCTGGAACGAGCACTTCTGTTTGCATGCGCTGTGTGTCGATGCCGGGCGTACCGAGCGAGTTGGTGAGCGAGAGGTTGACGCTGTTGCTCTCTGTAACGACGCGTAAGAGAACTGCGCCTGCTTCAGAAATCTGCGGCGTAACCGAAAGACGCAAAGGCACGGAGACGAAGGTCGTTGTAAAGAGAGTTCCGCCGCCGCCGCCGCCCGCGCCCGTCTGCGGCGTAACGACAGGAATCTGTGAGCCGCTCTCGATCTGTGCGGGCCGATTGTTAAGCGCCGTCACGCGTGGTGTCGCAATAATCTTGGCCTGGCCCTTTGATTCTGCAGCCGTGATAAGAGCGCTAATCTGCGCCGTTCCGATAAGACCCGTCGTCAGCCCGATAACTGTGCTTGCTGCTGTCGCGCGCAGATCATCGGTTGCCTGTGTTGTTTGTGAAAGGCCACCCGGCGTACCGAATGGGTTTGTACCGCTACTGCGCGTGCCGTTTGCCGGAAGAGTGCTGAAGGTGCCGAGCGATCCCCGATTCGATCCGATGACGGTTGCGCCTAATTGCACGCCGAGGTCGCGGCTGAAGCTACGATTAGCAAGCACGATGCGCGTTTCGATTTCTACTTGCGGTTCGGGCTGATCGAGAAGTGTGATGAGCTGGCGGATAGAGTCTATGTTTTCGCGCACGTCCGTAATGATAAGCGTGTTGCTACGCCCGTCATATTCAATCGCGCCGCGCTTCGAGAGACGACGGCCAATGATCGGGAGGATGCCCTGATCTGTATTGCCGCCCTGTCCGCCCGAAAAACTTGTTCCGGTGTTGCCGCCGGAGAAATCACCGGTTGAGCCGGCGGCGTTTGAGAGCGTTCCGGCAGCGCGCGCGTAGTTGAGGCGGACAAACTCCGTTACGAGCGGCGAGTTGTCGAGCGCAGCTTCACGGATTCTGGCTTGCACCGCAGCTTCGTCTGCAAGAACTTTCGTCGTGGCGACGCGCAGGATGCTGCCGTTGACTTCGATGCCAAGACGGTTGGCCTTCAAGACCGAGTCGAGCGCGATGTTCCAGGGAACGTCAGTGACGTTGACAGTGACGGGAATCTTTCCGACCGAAGAATCGATCACGAAGTTTACGCCGTACTGCTCTGTAATGTAGTTGAGGATGTCGCGGATGTCTGCGTTGACAACATTCAAGCTGATCGGCTCGCCGACAAATCCAGGCTGGCCGTATCTCTGTCCCTGCTGCGGCTGCGCGTCAGATGCAGAAGCAGACTTGTCGCTCGCCCTCTGTCCTGCGGCCTGAGCAACGACAGGCTCATTCTTTGCACCAACTTCGACGCTCGACTCCACCGCACCCGAATTTTCCGGCCACAATTCGACGACGAGCGATCTGTCCGACATATGCGAACGCTCGCGCACAGCAGCGCGAAGACTGATCTCGATTTCGGTCTGTGCGACGCTTCGCTGTGCTGCAGACTTTTTGACAGTGACGGTTGAAACAAGCGGCGATGCGACGGTGTAGCTCGGCGCAAGCGACGTTGAATCGACGTTGTGCAGATCGATGACGAAGATCGGAAGAGCGTCGTGTAGGGAAAGAGTGTAGATCTCGGTGGT
>CBDUCU010000304.1:0-5148 GCA_965365725.1 uncultured bacterium
AATCGTCCAGAAACCACGCGCCGAGTTTTTGCCGAGATTGCGCGAGCGCGCCCGTCGCGCCTGTTTGTCGTGTCGGATGGGCCGCGCAGAGAACGCGCGGGAGAAGACGAGAAATGTCGTGCGACGCGCGAAGTGGTCGAAAGCGTCGATTGGGATTGCGAGGTGTTAAAGAATTACGCGGAAGAGAATATGGGATGTCGTCGTCGCGTCTCGTCGGGACTCGACTGGGTGTTTGAGAATTGCGCGGAAGCGATCATCCTCGAAGATGATTGCCTGCCCGATCAGACATTTTTTCCCTTCTGCGACGAGCTGCTTGAACGCTACGCGGACGACGAGCGCGTGATGAGCGTCTGCGGCGACAATTATCTGTTTGGTCGCAAGCGTGTGGCGGAGAGTTACTTTTTTCAACGCACGCCGGGCGGCTGGGGATGGGCGACATGGCGGCGCGCGTGGCAGCGATACGACGCGCGGATGAGTGCTTGGCCAAAGCTTCGCGCGGGGAATTGGCTCAGAGATATTTTGAAAGACGCGCGTGCAGTTGAATACTGGCGCGCGACGTTCGACCGAACATTCAGGGCCGCCGAGACGATTGATACATGGGATTATCAGTGGGTCTTTTCGGTATGGGCGCAACGGGCAATGGCGGCAACCGCCGCCACAAATCTTGTTACAAACATCGGCTGGGGCGAAGACGCAACACACACGCACGCCGAACGAAGCGTGCTCTCTGAAATTCCAACCGAGCCGCTCGAATTCCCTCTCCGCCATCCGACACATGTCGAGGCCGACGCAGAGGCTGACCGCATCACGTTTGAGAACATCTACTTGCCGGAGCTTTCGGCGGAAGGCGGGAAGCTTAGAAGGCTCGGGCGAAAACTCGCGCGCGTCATCGAGCGCGCGCCGCGCAGATAACGTTCCAGGTTGTTTCGTCAGGCTCGTTCTCAAACTTGGGAAAGGCTGCGAGACGCAACATCTCGAAGCCGGTCGAGTCGAGAAGGTTTTCGATCTCCATCGGGAAAAAGTAGCGCATGGCGTGCTCCTCTTCTGTGTATTCGACGGGCGCTGCTTCTTCGAGCCGCCAGACTTTGTAGCGCACCGTGCACAGGTGTCGGCGCGTATCGAGCACGGCCTCGGCGGCGCGCAGGATTTGCCCGCGCTCAAAGGGAATTACTTTGACGCGCTCGGAAGGCCGCTCGGCGAGAACCGCAGGGCCGTACCACGCGTCGAAGATAAAGAGTCCGCCCGCACGCAAATGTCGCCGCGCAGTTCTAAAAGACGCAAGCACATCGGCGTTTTCGATCTGATAGCCGAGCACCGCAAACATCATCAAACAAGCGTCAAATTTTCTTTCAAGCGCAAGCTCGCGCACGTCGGCGCAGAAAAACTCAATGTCTCCTGTGTTCGGTTGACCGATGCGACGCAGCTTCTCGCGCGCCTCCTCAAGCATTGCTTCCGAACGATCAACGCCGGCGACCGTGTAACCTCGACGGCTCAACGCAATGGCGTGATTGCCCGTCCCGCAACCGAGATCAAGCACATCGCGAACTGAAATCTCAGAGTAGTTTTTGAAGAGGCGCTCGATGAGGTCGCACTCGCCCTCGTAATCTTTGTCTCGATAGAGCAGATCGTAAGCGTGCGTATAGGCGCGTCCGAAGACTTCACTCACGCGAGCACCTCCCGCACGACATCGCAGACGCGCGTTAATTGTTCGTCGCTGAGCGCAAGACCCGATGGCAGATAAAGTCCACGCCGCGCGAGACGTTCGGCCACAGGATAGCTCTCGCCGCGAAAGAGATTGCGCGCGCGAAAGACGGGTTGCTCGTGCATGCCGACAAAAAATGGTCGTGTCTCAACGCCGCGCTCCTGCAACAACGCTGCGAAGCGCGCGTTATCCATATCAATCTCGTCTGAGAGGACAACGCCGTACATCCAATAGACGCTCTGCGCCCACTCGCGTTCGACCGGCAGAATCAAACCCGGCACGTCGCTCAAACGGCGCGTATATTCAGCTCCGATTTGACGCTTGCGCGCGACCGTTTCATCCATCCGCTCGATTTGTGCAAGCCCAAGCGCGGCCTGCATGTTTGTCAGACGAAAGTTCCACCCCAACTCTTCGTGAACGAAACGGCGCTTCGGTTGAAAACAGAGGTTGCGCAGCGAGCGCGCCCTTTCAGCAATCCTCGCGTCGTCGGTCAAGAGCATGCCGCCCTCGCCCGTCGTGACGAGCTTGTTGGCGTAGAAGCTAAAGACGCTCAAAGCGCCAAACGAGCCGCAACGCCTCCAGCGCGGGCCGCCCTCGACGCGCGTCGAAAAATACTGCGCGCCGTGCGCCTCAGCCGCGTCCTCGATAATCATGAGACCGTGTCGCTCAGCCGCATCTTCAAGCGCGTCCATCTCTGCGGGATGACCGTAGATGTGAACGGGCATCAGTGCACGCGTGCGCGTTGTTATCTTCGCTTCGACTTGTCGTGCGTCGAGACACCACGTCTGCGGGTCGGAATCGACGAGGACGGGCACGCATCCCTGCTCGACGATGGCCGTCGCGCAGGAGATGATAGTAAAAGTTGGAATGATGATTTCGTCGCCGGGCTTGAGGTCGAGACAGGCGAGTGCGACCCTTAGTGCGGCAGTTCCGCTCGAGACGGCTACGGCATAGCGCCGCCCGCAATAAGCCGCCCAGCTTGACTCAAACTCGTCGATAAAGCGACCCGCCGACGAGACCCAGCCGGTGCGGACGCATTCGGCGACGTATTCAAGTTCGCGCTCGCCGAGGAGCGGCTCGTTGACAGGAATCATCGTCTTTAGAACAGTTCCTTCTCAGCGTCGCCCGCGTAGGGGCCCTGCTTGATTTCAAGCAGCGTCGTGTCTTCGAGCATGCGGAAGGCGTGGCCGCCTTCAATCACAAAGAGCAGGTCGCCGGCTCTTAGCTCGCGCGTTGCGACGCGCTCGCGCGCGCGGTTGAAAACTTCAATCTCGCAACGTCCGGAACGAACGACCAAGACCTCGAAGGTTCCCGTCACGCGACGCTCGACGGGGTTGTGTGCATGCGGAGCGATTTGGCCGCCCTGCGGATAAACGACAAAGCCGACCTGGAAATTCTGTTGGGGCGGCGTGAGAAACGCCGTCTTGTCCATGCGCGCTTCGGCCCGCACGATAAAAGCCAAAAGCTCGCCTTCTGACATAATTTGTTCGACCTCGTCCATCAACCCCTCCTTGCTCCCGCGCTCTTAAAACTCGCTCTGTTTTGATCTGCCGTCGCTATGGCTTTCGCTTCATCAACGATCTCGCGCAGCCGTAGACGAAACTCTCTCGGGCCGTAGACCGACAGCTGCCGCCTTCCACGCTTGGCAAGCGCACAGCGTAACCCGTCCTCTTGCCAAAGTCTTTTGATTCCGTCGGCGATCTCTTCGACCGAGTGCGGATTAACGAGCAAAGCTGCGTCGCCCGCCTGCTCGCGCACGCCGCGAATGTCGGACGTCAGCACCGGACAATTTGCAGCCCACGCTTCAAGAATTGGGATGTTGGTCGGCCCGAAGAAAGTGGGCATGACGAGCGCCACAGCCTCCGCATAGAGCGCGGCAACATCTTCGTCCGGGACATAGCCGAGCATGCAAACCTGCTCGCCGACTCCTAACTCTCGCGCCAGAGTTTCGACTTCGCGGAAAGTCGCTCCGCGCAAAGGCCCTTCATGCGAGCCGCAAAAGACGACCGTGACTTCTATGTTTTGTTCGGATTTGAGCAGACCTAGAGCGCGAACGATGCGCGCATGATTTTTGTGCGACCAGAACTGCGCCGGATAGAAGATGAACCGTTCGGGCAATCGGTGGCGCGAGCGCACACGCCGACGCGCTTCTTCTTGAGCATCCGTCGGCGCGCGGTGCGCGGGCAGAAACGGCAGCACCTTGACGCGTTCCGGCGTTGCGCCATGCTCACCGTAAAAGTTGATCACATCCTCGCGTCCGACTTCTGAATCGGCAATCAATAGCGCCGCTCGTTGCGCCGCATGTCTGTATAGATACTCGCGCCGCTCCCACTCGCCATTTGCCGAAACTTCCGGAAACTCCGGTTGCAGACGATGCTGCAAATCCTGTACGGCCATCACGGATGGAACATCAAGCTCAAAGGCAAGCGGAGTTGGAGACGGATAGATCATCAGTCGTGCGCCGCATTGCCGCAACCAACGAGCAATCTCGGGGCGCGCGCAAGCTTCTCTGAGATTAGCCGATGAAGCCTGTTCGTTACGCGATGCGCCGCGCAACCATCCGAGCGCGCGGCGCGCACGCTCTTCACCAACCACGTCTTTGACGGCGGCAAAGGCACGACGACTGAGAGTCGGCGGAACGACAGGAAAGACGCGCCATCCAGACCTCTTCAATTCGCTGGTCGCCTCGCCGTCCGAAGCAAAAAGTACAAACTCGTCGCCGTCGTCTCCGCCGATCTCGCGCAGGGCGCGCAGCATCGTGAGGCCGTATTGATAAACGCCTCCGCTCAATGGATTGAGGTCGGGAAAGACTCCGATCATCGTTTAGCTCGCCGCCGTCAAAATTTTTTTCAACAGATAATGGTTATGAACCGCAGGCTCGCTCACGCCTGCAACGTGGAAGGATTCGCTTCCATAATCGGTGCGCGCAACCGAGTATCCCGCGCGCTCAAAAATCTCTTGCAACTCGCTTCGGTTAAAAACGCGCAACGCGTGGCTCTCGCGTCCCCATGCATGGCTTACCTCTTGTCGCACGAAGCGTGTCGGCTCGTACTTCCAGACGGGGATGCGGCTCGCAAGCAGATATGTGCGCACAACCCTGCGTAGCTCGACGAGTGCGCCTGCAAAATCTTCAACGCACTGAAGAACGCCGCTCGCCATCGCCACGTCGAATTCTTCATCGCCGAAAGGTAAACGCTCGCCCACACGGATTATCTCAAAGCGCGCTCCGCCATGCTCGCTCCGACACCACTCGATAATCTCCGTGTTGATGTCAGCGCCCGTGTACTGCCAGCGCGCGGTCGGCGCATGACGCGCAAGCACCATCTGATAGAAACCTGTGCCGCAACCGAAATCGAGCACCGCCGCCTCGTCAAGCTGCATCGCTTCAAGCAAAGCGAGATTGTCGCGCACGATTGGAGATTCAAGAGCCGATTCGGGCCGCTCGC
>CBDUCU010000305.1:0-5147 GCA_965365725.1 uncultured bacterium
GCGCCTGACGGGATGCCAGCTTGCAAGCCCCGCCGAGCGCGATTCGGTGTAACGCGCAACTCGCTCGGCAAGCGTTGCGGGAATCTTCGGGATGCCCTCGACGATCAAATTGTCGCCGGGCGTAATAAAACCGCCCTGCGCAAGCGCCATTGTCGCTGAGAGAAAAAGAGACGCTGCGACCCTAAAGAACATTTTCATAACACACCTTTGCTTTGTAGATGGATGGGGCAAAATCTGTACGCGCAATATAGCAAAAGCTCCCGTCATAAAACAGTTTTCTCCGCCTTTCTAATTTCTATTGCATAGATTCAGACACACGTTCTCCGTTGAGATCAGGGCCGCGACCTGTCTCTTAATGGAAGTCAATAGCTTTATATTCGATACTAGAAACTGCGGCGGAAGAGGTAGGACATTTTGATAAAGAAAAGACGACCGTTGCGTCGAAAGCCGGGTTCGACATCCTGTGTAAACGGATTAAGGCCGTTACGGTTGAGGTCGTCGTTGTAGCCGACAAAAAGGCTCGTGCCCGGATTTGGCGTCCAGCCCAAAAGATATTGCATGCGCATGCGTGCGGCGAGCGTCGAATAGTCGGCGCGTGCGCGTGCAAACCAGAAGCGCGTAAATTGATATGTTCCGCGCAAAGAGAAGATCTGGTCGTCAAAGGCAACGCGTTTTGTGTCGTGACGTGTGAGCCGGTTCTTTGTCAGATTGAGCGAGAGACGCAGCGCGTCGGTCGGCTGATAAGCACCACTGCCTTCAATAAACAGTTCATTGCCCGCGCCGGGGTCGAGCGGCGCGTCCTTCCCCAATGCAAGAGCGGCAGGGCTCACACGCGGATAACTCGGGTTGTCTGTGCCAAAGTCCAAATCAATCACGCCCCAATTGTATGCAGAGAAGATGTTGACCGAATATTTCTTTGAGGGCGTGCTCTCAAGATATGCATAGATTGCTTTGCGATTCGCGGAGCGTTCCGTATCAGCTCCATAAAAAGTACAAAGCGGCACACGCAACTCTTCGTTCTCCGGCGTATCAGCATTGTCACGAACTGGGGGCGCGAGCGTGCCGAACTGATCGCAGGCCGGGAGGCGGGCGGCGAGCGTAGAACCGAATTTGCGCTCGCTGAGAAGTCTCTGCGCGTCGCGCGTCGGGCCAAACTCATCTTCAAAGACGCGTTCGTAACCCTCTTCCACACCGATGCCGAGCCATGTCTGACGTTGCAGACGAAGCTGTAGCTGCGTCTCATTGTTGTAGCGTTGATTGCGTGCTCGCCAATCAAAGTTCATGTTAAATCCGTTGAAGACGCGCCAGCTGACGAGCCAGTTTTTCGGCTTCTCGCTCGCTTGATAGCGGACGAAGACCATCGGATTATTTGTGTCGAAACGTCGGTTGAAGCCAACATCGGCGCGGAAAAACTTCGAGCGCCCCGTCGAGCCGATCTCATAACCCCAGTTTCGACCGGCCATGTTGAGATAGCCGCTATAGACCAATCCGGTCTCTTTGCGGTCTGCGACAATGCCTTCTTCCGCGTAAAAGAATGGACGATGCGTCACGCTGCCGAGCACTTGCGTCGTAAAAGTCGTCGTCTTATTGAGACGAAAGCGCGCGTCGATGCCTCCGACGTGATTGTGACGGTCGGTAAAATTATAGGTCGTCGCCAAAAGCCCGACGCTGTTCTCACGACCAAAGTCGCGCTTGAGACGCAGGATGCCGACGGTCGCATTTTTGTCGAGGATTTTGCGTAACGACTCGCGCTCGTCCGGATCGTTTCGCTGGTCGAGAATAAAATCTCTCTGCTCGTCGTTGAGATTGCCGGGTGCGTTGTCCGAAGCATAGAGAAGTCCGAAGCTCGTGCGGCCCTGCTTGCCTGTAAGCTTCAAGGCATGATCAGGGTCGACGATTGTGCGCGTGTGAACGGCGCTGACGAGCGTCTCGAAGATCTCTTTGCCTTCGAGAAAAAATGGACGCTTCTCTTGAAAAAAGATAGGAAAGCGCTGATTGGCCGTGACGACCGTCGCATCGGCTTCGACCTGTGCAAAGTCGGGGTTGTAGGTAAAATCGAGCGTCACCTGCGGCGTGATGGTGTATTTCGCTGTGAGTCCGGGATCGAGCCCGACGGGTTTATTGAGAAAGCGCCCACGATCCGTTCCGCCCGCGAGCAGGCCGACATCGTGCGGGCTGACCGTTCGCACGCGTTGCCCTTCCTGTGAAATCGTAAGACTTGGAATCAACTCAAGCGTGCGTTCGGTCGAGACGTTTTCAAGCCCGCTGATGTGCCCTCTCTGCCCGAGCAGGCTCGAGTTGTCTTTCGAGATCGGCATCCAGGAGCTTTGCTCGTTGTTGAAGCGTTTGATGGTGCGCAACAGGTGCAAGCCCCACTTCTTATCTTTACCCGCCGTGTAACGCAGAGACTTAAAGGGAATCGCCACTTCGACGACGTAACCGTCTTTTGTTATCGAACCCTTGGATTCCATCACCACGTCAACGCTGAAATCTTCGTTTACGCCCTCGACAAACATCGCGTCGGCCTGCACGCCCAGAGGGTTGAAGATAAATTCGTAGGCACGTCTGCCGTCGTTAAAAGTGTCTAAGAAGATGCCGACCCAGTCGTCATCAAAAACAGCATCGCGTTTGGCGATGGTGGCGCGCACCTTGTCCGGCTCGTCAAAGGCTTGAAAGGCGACGTAGATAAATTTTGCGTCGTATCCGATGTAAGCAACGGTCTGTTTCGAGGGGGCAACCAGATCGACGGGGCGAAACTGTATGAAGTCTTTGAAGGTGGCCGCCTGTTTCCAGATTTCATCGTCAAGACGGCCATCAATGACGGGAGCAGAAGCAAAACGCGGGATGCTGACGGGCGCAAGCTTTTCCGGCGCAATCTTCAAATCGTTCGTCGTTGACATCTGTGCATTTGCGACGAAGGGCATAAGAAGCAGAGTCAACACTGCGCACAAGATAAACGGCAGGCGTTGAGATGTTTTCATGGTGCGCTTTCCTAAGACGAGGGATTTTTTTGATTAACTACATAAGCACAGAGACACAGCTATCACAAGCTGTGTCTCTGTGCTTATGTGATTCAATTTCTCTGCACAATTCACTCAGAAACATTGTCAGCGACGACGTAAAATCACCTGCCCATCGCCCGTGCGAAGCGTGAAAGTGCGTCCGCCGCCCGATCCAACCTTCCATCGCCGAAGACCACGCGCAGTGTGCGACGCGCCCTCTTCTTCTACAGTGACACCGTCGCCAACGACCATTTCGGCATTTGTCTCGATAACAGCGTTCGTGCCTTCGGGGACTGAGACCGAGATTGCCCCGTCGCCCGTGCGTGCAGAGAGTTGCGAAAAATCGCCTTCGAGCATGATGCGGCCGTCGCCCGTCTCTGCCGTCGCCTCGCCCTTGAAATCAACGACGCGGATACGACCGTCGCCCGTGTTGGCCTTGAGCCGTCCTTGCCCGCCGCTCACGTCGATTGTTCCATCACCAGTGCGCAGCTCAAGGTCGCCCCTCACGCCTTCCACACGCAAACGCCCGTCGCTCGAACTGACATTGAGCGCCATTGCGCGCGGAACATAGACCTCAAGCTCGACCGAAGCGTCGCAACTAAAAGAGACGATCTTCGCGCCCTGCGCGTCAACCGAATGACATTTTGATTTATCAAATTCGGCGAGAACAACAGCCTCGCCGCCGCGCGCCGCGCCGACGATCTTGATGCCCTTCATCTCGCCCTCGTCAAATGCGCGCTTGACGGCCGTGTACATCACTTCGGGTTTGTCCCACGCAATGACCGTAATGGGGCCGTCGAAATTGGCGAGACGCACTCGCGAAACGCCCGTCGCTGCGAAAGTGTTCGACTCGCGCTCGATTTGGCGGCGGTCGCCACGCCCCGACATCGCGCGGGCCACCTCTTGCGTCACTTCGCGCGTTACTTCGCGCGATATACGTTCGGCTTCGCGCGCAATCTCTGCCGTCTCGCGCTGAATCTCGCGTTGTGCTTCGAGACGTTCCCTATTGGCTTCTGTCTGCGCTTCTCTACGCTCGCGCGCGGCCTCTCTCAGCGCTTCACGCGTCTCGCGCGCGGCTTCGCGCTGCGCCTCGCGCACCCCTCGCTCAATCTCACGGTCAACCTCGCCCCATTCACCATCAGCGTGCGCCGTTTCCGACAGAAGGTTTGTGACATTATTCGGCGTGCGCCCATCTGCCGCGCGTTTGATTTGAATCGAGCCGTTGACATTGTCGAGCTTGACGCGCGCGCCGCCCGACCCAAAGCGTCCCGCCAAATCGCGACCCACATACTTGCCTTTGCGCACGGGCAAACCAAATTCATTTGTGATCGGGCCGTGAACCGTATTGGCACGAATCTCTGCGTTGATGTCGGAAGGCAACACGACCGACACCTGGCCGTTGACCGAGCCAAGCGAGACCGGGTCGGCATCGTTCAGACTTTCAAGCGTCACGTCGAGACGACCATTGACGGTCGAAAGCTTGATCGGGCCTGTCAAACTTCGCGCCGAGACTTTACCGTTTACCGAAGAGGCTTCAACGTCGCCCGTCAAGCCCTCCACATCGAGCGAGCCGTTGATCGTCTCAACCGTATGAAGACGCGCGCCGCGCGGAACCGTCAGTACGTATTCGACCAGCGCGGGGTTGTTGCGTCGCCCCTCGCCGTTTGTCCAGTTCATCGTGCTATAGGGATAACGAGTTTCGATGCGGACGACGTTTGCGCTCGCGTTGACGACGATCTCGGCCTCGCTGAGACGCTCCTGCGTGTAGGCTCTTTTGACCGCGTCCACCTTGACCTCGTTGCGATCCCAGCCCCGCACGCGCACGTCGCCATTGATGTTTTCAAGCTGGATGCGTCCGCCCGGCGCAAGCTGATAGCTCTGATGAAACTCTTCGGTCAGATAGCCTTGCGCAGAATGTTGCGCAAGCGAGCGCACGACGCTTGCCGACGAACAGAGCGAAACAAACATCGCAAAGAGAACAAGTATTAAATGCTTCCTTTTCATCTTCTTTACACCTTCCGACACGACCGACTCTGATCGATAAGAAATTCGCCGGTTAAACGTCTTGACGCTTACTTTTTAAGAGGCGCGTCGAATATCGACGTTGCCGTTGATGGCATGACCGGCAGCTCCGGTGCCTGCGAA
>CBDUCU010000306.1:0-5141 GCA_965365725.1 uncultured bacterium
GTTGTCGGTCGAGGAGAACAGCCTCGACAAGAGCGTCTCGGCGCTCCGAAAAGCGCTCGGCGCGGACGGCCCCCGCCTCATCGCCACGGTGCGCGGCCATGGCTACCGCTTCACGGGCGAGGTGCGCGAGGTGCTGGAAGGCGGCGAGGAGGAGTTGTTGGAGATCGAGCAGACCCGGACGCACATCCTCATCGAAGAGACGGACGGGGGCGCGAGTGTCGAGCGCGCCGAGTCGCCGCCAGCGCACTCCGAACTCGCCCCCGTCCCGAAGGCTGCCCTCAAAACGTGGCTGCACACGAAGAGACTGGCGGCCCTCTCAATCGGGCTGCTGGTTCTCCTGACAGGTGGTGCTCTCTGGTATCGCCAACGCCGGGACACGCGCGCCGCGGCCCCGGCACACCTGAAGGTTGTGCCGCTGACGACCTTTCCCGGCATCGAAGTGGATTCGGCGCTCTCGCCCGACGGCAGGCTGGTAGCCTTCTCGCGGCATGCGCCGCAGGAGGGCGGGGGGTGGCACGTCTACGTCAAACAGGCGGACGCGGGCGAGCCGCTGCGCATCACGACGCACCCCGCGCGCACGCCCGACAACCCGCGCGACGGCAGTCCTGCGTGGTCGCCTGACGGGAGCCACGTCGCTTTCGTCAGAATGTCTCAGTTCAAAAGCGACTGCGGCATCTTTATCGTGGCAGCCCTCGGTGGCCCCGAGCGCAGAGTTTACAGCTTCGGGTCAGCGGTGCTGGCCGGCGCCGGGCTCGACTGGTCGCCCGACGGCAAGACGCTCATCTTCGTCGAGAAGGATTCGCCCGACGAGCCTTATGGCCTCAGCCTCCTCTCGCTCGACACGCTGGAGGCGCGGAAGCTGACGCGCCCGCCCGCCGGGCACGAGGGCGACTTCCGGCCCACCTTCTCGCCGGACGGGCGGACGGTCGCCTTCAGCCGCGCGGCGAAGGAGGTGTCAGACCTCCACGTCGTGTCCGTGAACGGCGGAGAGCCTACCCGGCTCACCTTCGACGACCGACGGGTGCGTGGTCTCACGTGGGCGACCGACGGGCGGCACATCGTCTTCGACTCAAGCCGCTCGGGCGGGGGCCACGCGCTCTGGAGAATCGCTGCGGGAGGTGGGATACCCGAGCCGCTCGGCATCGAGAACGCGCAAGACCCTTCCGTCTCTCGCCGTGGGAACCGCATGACCTTCACGCAATACGCGGTGGACACGAACATCTGGCGCTACGATCTCGCTGACGGCAGCGCCGCACCCGCACAACTGTTCCCCTCGACGCAACGCGAGGGAGGCGCGCACCTATCGCCCGACGGTGCGCGCGTCGCCTTCACATCGAACCGCTCCGGCAGTTACGAAATCTGGACGGGGTCGGGCGACGGCTCCGGCCTCGTCCAACTGACCAACTTTGGCGGCGCGTTCACCTCCGCCCCGCGCTGGTCGCCCGACGGTGCGCGCGTCGCCTTCGAGTCGCACGGCGCGGGAGGCGCCGCCGACATCTACGTCGTCGGCGCGGGGGGCGGCGCGGCTCGGCGCGTCACTGAGGGTGGGCAACACAACAACATCCGCCCGAGCTGGTCGCACGACGGGCGTTTCGTCTACTTCGCCTCCGACCGCGGGGGCGCGTGGCAGGTTTGGAAGATTCCGTCCGCAGGGGGTAGCGACGCGGTGCAGGTGACGAAGGGCGGGGGCTACGAAGCGCAGGAATCCCTCGACGGGCGTGAGATCTTCTACACGAAGCGCGACACGACCGGCCTCTTCCGCGCTCCCGCCGACGGCGGCGGCGAAGAGGTCGCCCTGCTGCCCGGCGCCCAGCTCAGCCTGTGGGAGGGGCGCGGCGCATGGACGGCGACGAACCGGGGCATCTATTTCTTGGACGTGCTTGACGGGGAGGGGTTTTCGGTCAAACTGTTCGACCTCTCGACGCAGGCCGTGACTCGCGTCCTCGCGCTCGACAAACACCCGTCCGACGACTTCGGGCTCAACGTCTCGCCAGACGGTCGCTGGCTGATTCTGACACGCGTGGATTACACCAACTTCGACATCATGCTCGTAGAAAACTTCTTCTGAGAATATCTTTTCCCGGTCATCTTCAATCATTCTTAAAGCAGTGATTGTTGTCAAAGAATCAAATCTTCGCCTTTGTCCAGCACAAACCCACCTGTCAAATGAACCATGCAACTAACGTAAGCGGTTGCAGTTTTCCACAACTACTTACGTTAAGGCACTGCGACGCGCGACGCTGACACCCGTGCGCCAATCCTCATTCAAATCGAAGCGGTACATCTTGATTTCAGGACTAATCATCATGGCAAGCGTTTGAAACGCACGGTGAAAACTGAGGAGCGGCGCAACCAGATAGACGAGCGGTGGTTGATCCGATATCTCGGCATCGCCGAAAAGATGCGCACTGCGGATGCGACCGCTTCTGTGGTAAGCAGAGATTCGCCGCCAGTAGTCTGCTCCCTGTATGGGAAGAGCCGCATCTTCGGAGACTTTCAACTCTATAACGACCAGACGACCGTCGCGCCGTAGCGCAAGCAGATCGACGGGTCTTGAGCCGGTTGTGCGTTCGTGCGAGAGTCGAAACTGCGCGTGAAGCGGAGCGAGTCGAAGACCGGGATCGAGTCGCGTGATGTCGCGTCGCAGAATCGATTCGAGCCACGCTTCGGGCGCGGCGCGATAAAGCGCGTGCCGTTGGTTGGAAGCGCCGGGCCGCCTGTGTTCGACAAGCTCGTCGAACAACTTCAGAAAATCGTTCCAGCTCTCATCGTCAACCACACGCCGACGGCGCGCCGAGTCAACGCCGAACCAGATCGCTTCGCTTCCAATCACACGTCGCACGCGCGCAAACGCAAGGCCTCTGAAACGCAGCGTCTCGCCGCCGCGCGTGCGGACTAAATCAACAGCATCGGGCGCAAGCTCCATAATCCTCTCCGCCGTCGCGCTCGCCTTATGCTTAATCGGATAAATGGCGCGCGGCTCGGCTTCGAGCAGTTCATTGAGCAAGGGCACTCGCACGGGATTAAATGAACCCTGCGCTTCGTCCATTTCAAACAGCTCGATGACGCGCCGCAACTCCGCGCGCAACAGCGCCACACGCTCCGCCAAAGCGAGAGCAAGCTCGTGCGTAGCGGCAAGCCACAATCTTTCAGGTCGCGCTTTTCGTCTATCAGTCAGACGCGCAAACCAGAGTAGCGCCGATGTGAGAAACGCTTCAGCCGCTTCGGCTCCGAGCGGAACGACCGGCCCCGTCAGACAGATGCGCTCACGCGCGCGGCGAAGAAGAATGCGCGCGTAGCGGCCCGGCTCGCCGCGTCTCGCGCCCGTGCTCAGACGCGCCCCCTCCGTCTGTGCGCCGGTCGTCGCTTCACATGCAAGTAGCGCCAGCTTCTGACAACGCGCCGCGCGCGCGGCAACCACAGCGGCTTTACCATCCGCAGCCGAAGCGCGCGGAACAAATTCCAACACACTGTTTTCAGCCCCTGCCCTACTCGTCGCTTCAATCAAAAGTTTAGCACCCGTCCACACCCAACCCTTCACGCGCCAGATGCGCGCGCCGCGCGCTCCGAAACACGTCAGAAACAACGCTTCGTGCCTTCGGTATAAATCCCAATCGTCCTGATGCAATTCGACGCGGGGCGCAGACGCTCCTTCGGCAAAGAACCAACTACTACTGCCCGCTTTTAGTAACGCGTTGATGCGCGATTGCGCGTCTTCAATTTCAGAGGCTTTGGTGAGGCGATTCATCTTCTCAAAAACGGTAGATGAGGTTAGACCGAAGCGGAGATGATTAGACGTTGCAATGACCGCTAACGGCAAAACGCGTCAGCGACGCAGGACTGAATTTAAGTTGAGATTTCTCCGTCAGTCGCAAGGATGCATATAGTATAAATCGCTGTGCGACGACAAGTGATATTGTCGTCGCACAGCGATTGCTCGATCTCGATGCTCGATTTTCCACGACAGTTTTGGAGCGTATCACACGCTCTCAACCCGCCGAGGTTTTCAGGCGTTTACGCTTGCGCCTGCTGCAAAATCTGCTCTGAGAGCCAGCCGCGCACGCTCGTCAAGTGCTCCTCTTCATTTTCGAGAGCCTTCTGAAAATCGGCCACAAGCTCCGTATGGCCCAAGGTCTGCGCCAAGTCAATCAGCATTCGCCAGCCGTCGTTGTCCGTCAGCTCCGCTGTCAGGATTGCTTGCAGACATTGAGCGACGGATGTACGCGGGTCGGTCAAAACCTGAAGAATGCCCAGAGAGGCGACGGCCGCCACGTCAGCGCAGGGGCTTTGCACGGTCGGGTCGCCTCCGAGCGTCGTGACAGCCTTGTTGATGAGCAGGAAGTGTCGAGCCTCTTCATCACGAATCCTTTGCAGGTCTGCAAGCGTCGGCCCCGGCGAACTCTCTCCCAACACTTCACACTTGTTGATTAAAGCTTCGTAGAGGCGTGTGCCCATCCGCTCGAAGGCCAGACGCTCGCTCAGCTTGTCGAGCAGCACGGCCATCCCGGCTGTGTCCTCGTCGGCCTTCGCCTCCTGCCCGGCCGGCAGCATCGGAAGCGAGCCGATGGGGAAACCCTCGCGGATGTAGTCGCTGCGAAACTCGACGATGTCCGCCAGTCCACCTTCGGAGCTGGGAGTGGCCGCCTGTGCTCCTTCGATCAATTCCTTCGACAATTCGGGCGCAGTCGCAATACCTGTGCGGTTGCCGTCCGCCAGCGCGCTCTGTGTTGCTGTGTTCTTCATCGTCTAAGCTCCTTTCCCCTTTGCCGTCGCTTCGCCCGTTAGCTCTGTGCCCGGCATCCACCTGTAACCGGCCGCCACCGTTTCTGTGGGCGAACCTTCCGAGTTCAACTGCTCGCGGTAGCGAAGCGAACGCTCTGGCTCGTCAGCCTTATCGACGAACTGCGTGCCCGAAGCGCGCAGATCGACTTCCCTGCTCAACGTCTCGCGGACGAATTCGCGGTGGCTTCGGTACTCGATGGGTTCGGGCAGAGTGGCGGGCAACAACTCGGCCGGGTCGCGGTTCTCTATCTTCTTGAACAGCTCCATGACGAAATGGAGTTGCCCAAGCTCGTAGTCGAGGAAGCGATCCCAGATCGCCTTGATGCGCGGGTTGGTCTCGTACTGCGAGCAGCCCATGT
>CBDUCU010000307.1:0-5120 GCA_965365725.1 uncultured bacterium
GATGACCACATCGAAGGCGTCGCGATCGCCGCTCTTGGTCTCCTCCAGCCAGCGGCCGTTGTCGTACCAGGCGCTGATCACCTCGGCATTTACGCGGACGAGCTTCGTGACTTCGTACTTGCGCGCGACGTTTTCGGCGGCAAGTCCCATGTTCAAATAAAAGTCGGGATAGTGTTCGACCAGATAAGGGTTCGGACGAATGATGTGGCCGCCCATCGGAATCATCGACATCGTCTCAAGCCCGCCTGCAACAATTACGTCCGCGCCGCCCGTGCGGATGCTGTCTGCCGCCATCGCAATCGTTTGCAGCCCCGACGAACAGAAACGATTAACGGTCATCGCGCTCGTCTCAACCGGAAGACCTGCGCGGATGGCCGCCGCGCGCGCGACGTTCATCCCCTGCTCCGCTTCAGGCATCGCGCAGCCCATTATCACGTCTTCGACTTCACTCAGCTCTACGCCTTCCGCACGCCTCAAAGCCTCGCGGATGACAGCCGCGCCCATCTCGTCGGGCCGCGTATCGCGCAGAGTCCCCTTCGGTGCTTTTCCGACCGCCGTGCGCACGGCGGAAACGATGACTGCTTCTTTCATAATTGACTCCGTCCAAGCTATTAGCTGTTAGCCGTTAGCCAAGCAACTACACGTTAAGTAAAATTACCGCCTGCTCTCTTCCGGCTGAATGCTAACAGCTAATAGCTAATAGCTACTTCAACCTCTTCAACCGACAAAATTTCTCGCAAAACTTTCGGCTCAATCGAAATCAGAAAACCGCGCTTGCCGCCGTTGATATAAATCTTTGGCAGCGCGAAGATTGTCCGCTCGACATAGACAGGCAACCGCGCTTTTGTTCCGAAAGGGCTTGTGCCGCCGACCATATAACCCGTGTGACGTTGCGCAACTGTCGGGTCGCAAGCGTTGACTGTCTTGACATTCAGATGACGTGCAAGCTGTTTCAAAGAAATCTCGCGGTCGCCGTGCATCAACACTATCAAAGCTTTTCGCGCGTCCGTCTCAAGCACCAGAGTTTTGACGACTGCGTGCTCGTCAACGCCCAAAGCTTCTGCTGAATGACGCGTCCCGCCGCGCTCTACGTAATCATAAAGGTGCGGTTCAAACGCCACCTTTCTTTCGCGCAAAACTCTAACGGCGGGCGTAACGGGATAACTCATGATGTTCGTAGGCGGTTGTCAGTTGTCCGTCGCTCTCAGCGCGCAAATTGAAGCTAAGATCAAGCGCGACACGCTACCCAAAACAAACAACGGACAACTAACGACTGACTAATTTCTCAGGGGCTTGCCCGTCTTCAGCATATTGGCGATGCGCTCCTGCGTCTTGCGCTGTCCGCACAAAGAGAGAAAAGCTTCGCGCTCAAGGTCGAGCAGGTATTGTTCGGAGACGCGCGTTTGATGGTTGAGATCGCCGCCCGTCAGGATGCGTGCAAGCTTTTCGCCGATAAGCGCGTCGTGCTCAGAGATAAAGCCGCCGCGAAGCATTTGATGGATGCCGAGCTTTAAGGTTGAAAGAGCGGGCATCCCCATCGCGAGAATGTCTGTGCGCATGGCGGGTTGGACGTAGCCACTGGCGGCGAGCGAGAGCACCTCCTGTTTTGCGTCGGCGATGAGGCGTTCTGAATTCATCGAATAGGAATCTTCTTCGCGCAAAAATCCATAATCGCGCGCCTCTTCCGCCGAGGTCGCAACTTTGGCAAGCGCGATTGTCTCAAACGCGCGTTTGACGAAGGGGAACGGGTCTGCTTCGTCCGCGCCTTTGGGTATCGCATCGAGCGCGCGCACGAGCATCTCTTTTGTGCCGCCGCCCGCCGGAATCAATCCAACTCCGACTTCCACCAAACCGATGTAAGTCTCGGCGGCTGCACGCGCGCGATCAGCGTGCAAAGTCATCTCGCAGCCGCCGCCGAAGGTCATCTGAAACGGCGCGACGACGACAGGCTTTGGCGAATAACGCAGGCTCATCGTCGCCTGTTGGAAAGCGCGTATGGCGACATCAAGCTCGTCCCAATCCTCTTCCTGCGCGCCCAAAAGAACGAGCATCAGGTTTGCCCCGACCGAAAAATTCTGTCCCTGATTGCCGACGACAAGACCGACAAAATTTTTCTCCACCTCGGCAAGCGCAAACTTCACCATCTGAAGCGTGTCGCCGCCGATTGAGTTCATCTTTGAATGAAACTCAAGACAGGCTACGCCGTCGCCGATGTCCAAAAGAGATGCGCCCGCATTGCGTTTGACGACTCCCGTGCGTTCTTTGACGGACTTAAGCACGATCACGCCGGGCTGTTGAGCGATGGGTTGATAAGAGTTTGACGAAAAGTCGAAATAGAAATCTTCGCCGCCTTCGGATTTATAAAACGAATGTGCGCCAGCCGCGAGCATCCGCTCGACGTTCTCAGGGATTTTGCAGCCCTCTTCTCGCATCCGTGCGACGGATTTTTCAACGCCGACGGCATCCCAAACTTCAAACACGCCCAAGTCCCAGTTGAAGCCCCACTTCATCGCGCGGTCAACTTCGAGAATGTTGTCAGCAATCTCAGGAATTCGGTTTGCAGCGTAAACAAGTGTCTTTGAGATCGTCTTCCACAAAAACGCGCCGACCCTCTCTTTGCCCCAGACGAGCATCCGCAAACGCTCGCGCAAATCCTCAACGTTTTTTGCCGCATCGAGCGCGGGAAGTTTTACTTTCCCTGACGGACGGTATTCGAGCGATGCTACATCAAGCGTCCAGATTTCCTGTTTCTCGCCGTCGCGCTTCTGTTTTTTGTAAAAGCCGCCCTTTGTTTTGTTTCCCAAAATCCCGCGCTCGACCATCGCGCGAACAAAATCGGGTGCGACGTAGGCTTCTCTGTCTTCGTCTTCGGGCACGGCCTCGTAGATGTTTTTGGCGACGTGCATAAAAACGTCCAGACCGACAAGATCGAAGAGACGGAAGGTTGCGGTTTTCGGACGGCCAACGGCTTGGCCCGTCATCTTGTCAACCTCTTCAATCGTGTAGCCGTCCTCGACCATCGTCTTGATGGTGACAAGGCCGCCATAAGTCCCGATACGGTTGGCGATAAAGTTGGGCCGATCTTTCGCCACGACTACGCCCTTGCCTAAACGACGGTCGAGAAAACCATAGAGCGAGCACGCTACTTCCGGCTTCGTCCATTCGGTGCGGATGATTTCGACGAGGTGCAGATAGCGCGGCGGGTTGAAAAAGTGTAGGCCGAGAAAGTGTGCGCGAAAATCATCGGAGCGACCTTCGGCAAGCTGCCGGATGGGGATGCCGCTTGTGTTCGACGCAACGACCGAACCGGGCTTGCGATATTTTTCGACGCGCTCGAAGAGACTGCGTTTGATATCGAGATTTTCGACGACCGCTTCAATGATGAGATCACAGTCTTTGAGCTTTGGCAGATCGTCGTCGAAGTTGCCGACGCTCACCAGTGAAGCCGCCGCCCAGTTGAAGAACGCTGCAGGCTTCGCTTTCTTTGCTGCCTCAAGTCCCGCGCGTGCAATCCGGTCGCGCACCGGTTTTGCTTCGAGCGTCAGATTCTTTGACTGTTCGTCGGGCGTGAGCTCGCGCGGCGTGATGTCTAAAAGAAGCGTGGGTATCCGCGCGTTAGCAAGATGCGCGGCAATCTGCGCGCCCATTGTGCCCGCGCCGAGCACTGCGGCCTTTTCAATCCGAAGCATTTGGGAGTGAAGCCTTTCGTGGAAATCTACTAAGCGAGGACGGCAACGATAATACTGAATGAGCATTCATTCAGCAAGCTCTGTTGCTCAAACCCGGGTTGTGAGTTGCCCGGTCTTGATCCATCAAACAAACGCGGCGTGGGCTGGCGACATCGCCCGAAGCTCTCTGAAATATAGCGGGCGAGTTATGAGAACTTACGAACAACGCCTGAGAAGCGCGCGGGCGGAGGCTAATTTGTGCGCGTCGCTTAGCGTCCACAAGCGAACAGTGCTTCAGAGCCTGATCTCACCAACCGTGTCGCCAAACTGAATCTTTGTCCCGATTGCCAGAGTTAGACTGCGTCCCGGTTCTACATCCTTGACGGCCCCGCCCGGAGTGCTGACGACCCACTTCTGCGCCGAGAGATTCTTCAACCCCCAGATACCGGGGTTTGTCGGGTGCTCGCTAACGGCTGCGATTGGCGCGGAGAAGTCGTACATCATCTGTCCGTTAACGTGATGCGGGAAGATCTGCGTGTCGTAGTTGAGCATGACGACTGAGCTGCCGATTCGCATGCGAGGTGGAAGCCGAAGCGCAGCGGCGCACGACCAGCAGAGGCCGGGGTCGCCGCCGCGCGCCTTGAGAGATTGTCCGTCGTAGAAGTTTTCAAGAGAGCAGTGAGGGCAATAGAAGATCGCATCCCGCAGAGAGACCATCGCGCCGCGCCACTCGCTCTCGCGCACGCGTCCATGTAAAGCGTCGCGCAGCCCCGTTGTGAAGGCGCGTGTAAAAAGATCGCGTAAGGCTTGCGGGTAAATGCGCCAGAAGGCCAGAGCGTTGTCGTGGATGCCGGGCACGGGCGCGTTTGCATCGTTCTGCGGGTCGAAGATAAAAAGCGGCTCGGTGCCGTAGAGCTTGGTCATCGCTGGCAGGTCGAGACACTTGATCTCTGTCTCCTTTCTGCCTTCGAGCGGATGAGCAACCATGAGCATGTAGAAGATGAGCACGGAGAGCGAAAAAAGATCGGTCTGCGTCGAAGGCAGAGCCTCGCCGCGTACGACCTCCGGAGCCATAAAGCGAGGCGTGCCGAGAACGCCGAGCACGCCCGCTCCGTCAACCGAGACGTTGTCGTTATCAGCAATCAACACGTCGCCGTTCGCCGGGTCGAAAAAGGCGTTGCCAAAAGAGATGTCGCGGTAGCAGAGACCCTGCGAATGTAGCAGAAGGTAGTTGTGCGAGAGATTGAGGCCAGCCGTCGCGAGCGCGCGAAAGGTCGGCTCAATGCGGCGCTTCATCAGATCGACGATATTCTTGTAACGCGCGGGCCGTAGCGGCATGACGTATCCGAAGCCGGCCACGCCCGCAGCCGTAGTCAGTTCCATCGGCCAGAGAAAATGCTCGCTCGGCGGGCCTTTGCGCACGAGCAGCTCGATGGCCGCGCGCTGCTCGGG
>CBDUCU010000308.1:0-5092 GCA_965365725.1 uncultured bacterium
TCAACCCGGCTCTTACGGCCAGCCCAGCTCCTATGCACCTCCGCCCGTAAGCTATGGCGGCGGCTACGGCGGCGGCAGCATGGCGACTGTAGGCGGCATAGGCGGCCAACCTTACGCTGAATGGATTGATCGCGTGCTGGCCGCGCTGATCGACGGCGGCATCGCGGCGGGCGTGATGCTTGTTCTCTACATCATCTTTGGCGCAATAGGTGTCGGCCTCAGCGCGGTCGGTTCGGGCGCGGGCAGCGACGCGGTGGCCGGGCTCGGCTCGCTCTCCTGCTGTTTTGGATTTTTGTTGGCCGGCCTTTCCGTCTTTATCGTCGGCATCTACAACAAGGTCTTTCTCGTCAGCAAACGCGGCTTCTCAATCGGGCAGGGCGTGATGAAGCTGAAGGTTGTCGATGCGGCGGGCAACATCCCGCAGATGGGCACGCTTCTGATCCGTCTGCTCGTCCAGATCGCCATCGGCTTTATTCCCTTTATCGGTTTCTTCGCCGGCATCGCCAACCTGCTGTGGCCTCTGTGGGACGAGAAGAAACAGACGCTGCATGACAAGGCCGCAGGAACTTTTGTTCTCAAGACAGGCTGATGGAAGCGACTGCAACCACAAAATTTCTTTCAAGACCCGGAGCGACCGCCGGAGTCGTCGGCGCGCTTCTGATGTTGCAGACGCTCATGTTCGCCGCTCTTGGCTCGGCGACGACCGAGACGGTCTCGTTCGCCGGACGCGAATTAGGATGGGATTGCACGTTCAAACAAATCTTCGGCATCCCTTGCCCGAACTGCGGCATGACGCGCAGCGTGCTGATGAGCCTGCATGGACAATTCGGCGATGCGTTTCGATTAAACCCGGCTGGCCCTTTGCTTGCGCTCGGAGTCGTCGCTTTTACGTTTGCGATGTTCTTCCTGATGTTTTATGAGCAAAGAAACAGACCGGCAAATGTCGAACGCGTTCGACAAGTGATTAAACGTTGCGCGCTTGCTTACGGCGGCCTCATGCTCGTCGTTTGGGCAGGACAGTGGGTGCGTGCGATTCTATAAACGCATCTGGCGGAAAAATTAATTAGCGAAGGTGTTTATTGTGTGGCCGCTCGCACGCAGCGAGCGGCCACCATCGCGTGGCATGAGCTTGCCGGATTCGCGCCGTGACCACCAGCAAGCAATTTTGATAAGCCAGTTGCGCGGGTTTTCAATCGGCTTAAGTCTTATTCGCTTCCTTCTTCGCCGTGTCGAACATGCCGGGCTGATAATTGCCCGCCTCGGTACGAAATGCGACGTTCAATCGATTCCAGCCGTTGATTGAAACGGTCGCCATCGTTAAATCAATCAACTCTTTTTCGCTAAACTGTTTTCGCGCTTGTTCGTAAACCTCGTCCGGGACGCGGGTTTCGCCGACCAAAGTCACGCTTTCAGCCCACGCCAAAGCTGCTCTTTCGCGCTCAGTGTAAAAAGGCGCTTCGCGCCACGCTTCTAGGCAGTAAAGTCTCTGCTCGCTTTCGCCAGCCGCGCGCAAATCCTTCGAGTGCATATCGAGACAATACGCACAGCCGTTGATTTGCGAGACGCGAAAATAGATCAGCTTCAGCAGATTCTTCTCGACCTGCGATTTCGCCAGATAAGCTACGAATCCGAACATCACCTGCAATGCGTCTTGCGCATTTGCCATTGAACTCAGTCTTTGTTTCATAAAAAGCAGCCTCCGTAAAATTTCCCTTTCCGGGTTTGTAAAGCGAAGACGAGCTTGACTCGCTTTTTGTGACAGCCGCTTTTCAACTTTTCTGATTTACTTGTCAAACAACCAATCTAATCAGCGCTTTTGTCGTTATTACGCGCGTAATTTATCCGGATTCATTACTTGATAAATCGCACGGATTTGATCGCCTTCGATTTCAAAAACGGTCGCCGCAAAGGTATGTCCGAAAACTTTCAAAACGATGCCCGCTTCGCCGTTAATCCACGCGATTTTGAAATCAAGCATTGCATTGAATTTGCGCCCCATAATTGAATACAGGCGTGCGATTTTTCGTCTGCCAAAAATAACTTTGCGCGCGGCTGTCACTTTTCCGCCTCCGTCCGCCGTCAGTGTTGCGTCTTCGGCGAAAATCGAAAGCAGCGTTGCTTCATCTCCGGCGCTTGCTGCCGCGACAAACTTCTTTATCAAACGCTCTCTATCAGCCTCGGTCGCCTCGAAACGCGGTTTATCTTTTCGCACTCTTTCTTTGGCGCGGTGAACTAACTGGCGACAAGCTGTTTCGGTTTTTCCGACGATGCCGGCAATCTCCTGATAGGAACAATCAAAAACGTCGTGCAAAAGAAATGCGGCGCGCTCGATTGGCGACAGGCGTTCGAGCAGCGCGAGAAAAGCTATCGAAAGATTCGAGGCAAACTCCATTTGCTCTTCGGGCGTGTAAATTTTCGTATTGAAAAGCGGTTCGGGCAGCCAAGGTCCAATATACGTTTCGCGCTCTTTCGAAGCCGCGCGCAGCCGGTCAATCGCCAATCTGGTGGTAATTGTCACAAGCCATGCTTCCGCCGAGCCGATTGTCTCAACTTTCGATTTGTGCCAACGCAGGTAAGCCTCTTGCACGATGTCTTCCGCATCGGCTTGCGTGCCGGTCATCCGGTATGCGATGCCGAAAAGCCGTCGGCGATATTGATCGAAAATCTCGATACGACTTTTGCTCTCGCTCATTAACCAAACACTCCTCCAAACCAGCTAAGACGCGCGGAAAGCAAACTTGTGACAGGATATTTTCCGGCCCGTAAACGGGGCGGCTTAAAATCCCGCGCGTTATCTTTTTGAACAGAATTCAGTTGGACAGCTTATGTCTTCATTAAGTCGGGTTACGTTCTGAAAACGGCTGCCAAAAGTTCGGCTTAGTTTTAATGCGGCTTGACATGCCTTCGGAAGATTTTTAAGAGCGATCTTGATCCGGCGTTGACGATTATTTTCAACTCTTTGTTTGCTTGAAAGTATAAGCCGCAGGCTTCGAGTGTAAATTGTCAGCGCGGCACTCAATCGTTGCTTCTTAACTATTGCGGATATACGCAGAAGTGCTAAACTCTGCTTCGCGCGCGGCGCTCTGGTCGCACCGCGCGCACACGTCAACTCCCTAAAGCCCAAAAGTTTCATCCATAGTGCCGCACAAGGTACGCGCAAAACGAGCTGCCTCGCATCGCCGTCCCTAAACCCTGAAGCGATGAGAAGCGCGAATCATTGGGCGACCCTTTTGTCTCTTCCGCGAGGGTCAAACGAGTCATGGACATCCCCCAGATAATTGCCGGTCGTTTTCGCATCGAATGCGAGATAGGACGAGGAGGCATGGGCGCGGTCTATCGCGCCTCGCAACTCGGACTTGAACGCCCCGTCGCCGTCAAAGTTCTCAAAAAAGAGTTTGCCGCCGACCCCGAAGTCGCCGAACGCTTTATGCGCGAAGCGCGCACGATGGCGCGTCTCAGGCACACGCGCGCCGCGATGATCTTCGACGCGGGCCGTCTCTCCGACGGTCGCCCCTTCATCGTCATGGAATACGCCGAGGGGCGGACGCTCGCCGATGCGCTTACGTGCGACGGCCCTTTTGCGCCTGCGCGCGCCGTCCGCATCGCCGCAGAGATTTGCGACGTGCTCGCCGAAGCGCACGCGCTCGGCATCGTCCACCGCGACCTGAAACCGTCGAACATCATGTTGACGGATCGAGGGGTGTGCGTGCTTGATTTCGGCATCGCAAAAGTTTTGGCGGGCGGCGACGAAGCGACGCGCACGCACGCGACGACCGAATCGGGCCTTGTCATCGGTACGCCGCGTTATATGTCGCCCGAACAGTGTCTGGGTCAAAAGGTCGGCCCGGCAAGCGACCTCTACAGCGTCGGCGTGCTCGTCTATGAGATGCTTACGGGCCATCCGCCCTTCGTCGATCAGTTGGCCGCAGCCGTGCTCGTCAAACAGGCGACGCAAACGCCCGCACCTCTTCTTGCCCTCCGGCCCGATGTGCCGCGCGCGTTGGCGATAGCGGTTCACACGCTGCTTTCCAAAAATCCCATAAACCGCCCGCGCACAGCCAACGACGCACGCGCGCTTCTCGAAAAAAGTATCGTCCCCGTGCAAACGCGTTTGCGCAATGCAGAAGAGCCTGCGCCTTTCGCTTCGACGATCAGCGCGCTCAACGCGGGCCGCGCTACGTTTGCGCGCGCCGTCGGCGTATGCACGATCATTGCGATGCTCGGCGCGGTTGCGCTCGTCTGGGCGAATAAACCAGAGGTAAGCGCAGTAGTTGTCACGCCGCCCTGGAAGACTGCTTCAGCCGCGACAGTTGCAACGAGCGGAAAACGGGCGACTCTACAGCGAAAGAACCAGCCGCGACGCGCGACGCGCGCTTATTGAAGATATGTTTGAGCGGGGTCAAAACCCCCCTTCCTGACTGCGCTATGAGAGCTTGAATGATTCAAGTCATTGCAAATTGCAGGACAGGAAGCGAACTTGACCCCGCCTTTGCATTTTCCTCATAAGCGCCCACGCAGTCTTTGTCCTACCTTGTTGCAGGGCGTGCAACCCTGCGTGCTATCATCAACCTCAAAAGCCAAGCGAGTTCAATCCGGGCCTGCTATATATTCGCAGGTTATTTCGTCGGTCGCATTCGTCTTAGTTGAGGGGAATTGTTTTGAAACGTCGCATTCTAGTCTTCGCGCTTCTGCTTTCAATCATCGGGGCAGCTCCCGCTTTACCCGTCCAAGCCGCTCTACAAAAACAGCAGCAGTCGAGACCCTCGCCGCCCAAGCAGCAGACTGCTGCGCCGCCGCTTTTTCAGCAGGCGCAATACGTCAACAAGGTCTTGCCGAATGGTTTGGAGGTCATCGTCCTTGAAGACCATTCCGTGCCGCTTGTGACGGTTGAGCTCGCCGTCAAAAGCGTCCATGCGGATCTCCTGTGCAGAATCAATCTCGCCGATGCGCAGCGGTTTGGGCGCGCGTTTGGATTCGCTGGATGTGGTGGTCTTCCAGTTTGTTTTTTCTTCTTTCTGGACAACCTCTTCAACAATGGTGTTCCATTCTTTACAGGCGTTGCACTGGCCTTGCCACTTGGCATATTGCGTTC
>CBDUCU010000309.1:0-5089 GCA_965365725.1 uncultured bacterium
TCAATCGCTTCGGCCACGTTCCCGCCGTTGAGAGCAATTAACGCCTGCACTTGATAAAGCTGCGGCAGCCAACTGCCCTTGAAGTTTGCAAACTGCGCGTCGGCCATCCCGGCAGGTTTTTTGCCTGCTTCAAACAACTCGACCGCCTTGCCGAGATACGGCTGGCCCTGCGTCATAAATTTCGGATTGTTGCGCCGGGCCTGATCGACTGCATGAAAGGCGAGCGGCGCAAGCACCGACACGTCTTCAGGGCTTTTCGCGAGCCACGTTGCGCCCACGCGAAACGCATCGTCGAAGCGTTGCGCGGCGATGTATGAATCAACAAGGACGGGCGCAATGTTCACGCCGTCGTTGGTTTCCGTAAAGACGGTCAGAAACTTTTCGGCGAGCGTCATCTTTTGTGCGGCATCTTTTACGTCGAAGACTTGCCCCGTGATGTAATCAACGATCTGTTGTCGAAGCTGGCTTTTCGGATACTTCTTCAAAAACTCTTCGGCTGCGACAATCTTTGCGGCAGCATCCGGAGCTTTGTTGATTTTTTCGGCAAGCTTGTTTTCACCTTCTGAAATTTTGGCGGGTTGTTGTTTGTTTTTGGTCGCGTCCTGCGCTCGCACAATCGGAGCGGATAAGGACGCAGTAAAGATAAGGAGTGCGAAGGCAGCTAGTATGCTCCGCATAAATTTCGGATATCTCATTGGCAGCCTCGATTCTTTAAGATTGTATTGGGAGTAGTTGACGCGCTCAGCAAAAAGCGAGCGCGCACTTCGCATTGTGATTGAAGGCATCGACAGTTGCAAGCCATCCGAGTTGATTGAAAGCGGATGAACTAAAGGATGCGGATAAATGCGGATTTGACGGATTGACGCGGATTTCATCGGTGTTAATCCGCCAAATCCGCATTTATCCGCTTTCGGTGTCGATTCGTTTGGCGAGGAGTTTGATAAAAAGGGCGCGGAAAAGGAATAGCTCTCCGCGCCCTTCAAGATTTTCTCAAACAGTGTCGAGCAAAAAAATTACTTTTTCGCCTGCGCGCCGTTTATCTCTTTTTGCAGGTTGTCAATCAACTCCTGAACGTCTTGTTTGAGACGTTCCTCTTTAATGTTGTTGACGGATTTACGAAGCGCAGCGACATGCGCCGTCTTGAGCGCCAGATCAGACGCGACTTTTACATCAGGCTCAACGCCCGTGCCCTCCCAGTTGGTCTTTGTGATAGGGCTGATGGCGCGCCCCGTCGGAATGAAGGCTTGAAAATGTTCGTTGAGACGGAAGCCTCCGCCGGGATGCGCTCCGCCGCCGGTCGTCTCGCCGACGATGGTCGCGCGTTTCAGGTTCTTCAGATTGTATGCAAACTCCTCAGCGCCCGAGAAGGTTCGGTTGCTCGTCAACACATACACGTCTTTGTTCAAATAGCGTCGGCCCGCAACCTCTTTGCGCGTCCAGAATTCCTCTGTGCGATTTCCTTCACGCCAGTAGAGATCGTTTAGGTGGACGGGTTCAGGGCCAAAGAGATACGAGCAGACGAGCGCAACCATCGCAGGGTTGCCGCCGCCATTTTGTCTGAGGTCGATGATGAGAGCCTCTGTGTTTGAAACGAAATTCATCGCGGCGGCGACCGTCTCAGCGCCCGCCTCCTCGTCAAAGAAGCCGCGAAAGGCGATGTAGCCGATGTTTCCGGGCAGACGCTCGACCTTCTCAAATCCGTGATTCATCCAGCCGAGACGTTTCTGATTTTCGGCGCGCTCATCTGCTGTCGGCTCGCGGCGCTCCGGCCGGACAGGAAGAGGATCAGGGCTATAGCGCACGCGCAAGTGTTTGTCGCGGCTGACGGCTTGCAGGTCGTTTGTCAGCTTCTCGGCAAAGGCTTGCGCGCCTGCAACCGAATCGTATTCGCCCTTCGACGCGCGCTCGCGGATCGCCGTCTCCATCTGCTTCGCGGTTTCGGGAAAGACGTAAGAGTCGTTAAGACGTTTGAGTATCGCGTCGATGACCTGTGCGCGCGCCGTCGCGTCGATAGGCGCATCCGGCATGTTGCGCATCTGCGGTTGCGCGAAGAGTTCTTCGGGAAAGATCAGGCACATCAAAACGAGTGCGGCGAGCGTGGCAATGGAAGACAATCTTTTCATGTAACACATCTCCTTGATTTGTTTTTGCGCCAAAGCGCGCGTGTTGCTTTTGTTGAATTGAAACGTTGCTGAGCTTGAGAAAATTCACTTGTGCCGCATGCGCCGTGCGCGAGCGGGCGGAGGCTCGGGGTCGCGCGCCAGCAGCCCGTGCAGAATGAGGTCTGCAATCTGCCCGGCACGCTCTTTGACCTCTTCGCGCTCGCCCAGCTCAAGCGTGCTGAGGCTGTATGGAAGAAGCGAATTGGTCGCATGAAGCAAGGCGTAATCGGTCGAGAGCGCATCTGCAAACTGAAACTCGCCCGCCTCTCTTCCTTCGACCAAGACCTGCGCGAGAATCTGCGCCTCTTCGTCAAAATAGCGCGCGCGACGCGCAAGCAGGCCGGGCCTGAGCGCGGCCAGAAGATCGTCGAGGCTCTGCGTGTAGTGCTGCACGCTGTCGAAGCGAAAGAGCACGCGCGTCAGCAGCATCAGACGCAGGCGAATCGGCGCAGTCGCCTGCGAACTCGCAATCGCCCACAGACGCTCTTTCAAACGCTCGACGATGCGATCGATATGTGAAAGGACGATCTCCTCCTTGCTCGTAAAATGGAGATAGATTGTTCCTTTACCGATGCCGACCTCGCGCGCGATATCCTCAATCGTCATCTTGCGGTAGCCGTAGCGCGCAAGCAGGCGGTCGGTTGCATCGAGAATTGCGTCTCTCAATTCTTCACGTGCGGCGATAGCAGCCATTTTGACTCCTGACCAAAATTGAATTCTGGTCATTATTACGCCGATAACGGGATTGAGTTCCAAAAATTTGTGCAGCGAGGCAGGCAACGCGCACACGAGGGCGTTTATCGGATTGCGCGTTGCGCCGTCTGAACGGCGTGAGGTAACATCAAAGCCCGCGAAAACGAGTTCCTAAGACATTTATTGCCGCCGGAGGTTTCAGAAGATGAACGAACGCATGAATGCGCCGCTCTCGGAAGTTGACCCTTTAATCAGCGAGGCGATTGACAAAGAGGTCGCGCGACAGGCCGAAGGGCTTGAGCTGATCGCTTCTGAAAACTTTGTCAGCGAAGCGGTGCTCGAAGCGATGGGGTCGGTCTTTACAAACAAGTATGCGGAAGGCTATCCGAAGAAGCGTTATTACGGCGGCTGCGAGTGGACGGACGTTGTCGAGCAAGCGGCGATTGACCGCGCCAAACAACTTTTCGGAGCTGATCATGCAAACGTCCAGCCGCATTCGGGCGCGCAGGCAAACATGTCGGTCTATCTGGCCGCGCTTCAATACGGCGATCAAATCCTCGGGATGAACCTCTCGCACGGCGGACACCTCACGCACGGACACCCGCTCAATTTCTCCGGCATCAGCTACAAGGTCGCAGACTACGGTGTCGCGCGCGAGACGGAGCAGATCGACTACGACGAGCTGCAAAAACTGGCCGAGCAACACAAGCCGAAGATGATTGTCTGCGGAGCTTCGGCCTATCCGCGCACGATTGATTTTGCGCGTATCGGCGAGATCGCTAAATCTGTGGGCGCGCGCGTGATGGCCGACATCGCCCACATCGCGGGCCCGGTCGCCGCCGGTCTTCATCCATCGCCAGTCCCACACGCCGATTATGTGACGACGACTACGCACAAGACTCTGCGCGGCCCGCGCGGAGGTCTCATACTCTGCCGCGAGGAACATGCAAAGGAGATCGACAAGAAGGTCTTTCCCGGCGTGCAGGGCGGCCCGCTCGTACACATCATCGCGGCCAAAGCCGTCGCCTTCGGCGAAGCTCTGACGGAAGATTTCAAAGATTATCAGCGACGTATTCTCGCCAATGCGCAGGCGCTCGCCTCAGAGTTGCAGGCGCAGGGCTTCCGTCTCGTCTCAGGCGGGACGGACAATCACCTCGTTCTCGTCGATGTCTTCAAAGACGGGAAGGGGATTACAGGCAAGGTGGCCGAAAAGGCGCTCGAAGCTGCCGGTCTGACCGTCAACAAAAACACGATTCCCTTCGACACAAACACTCCGTTTACAGCCTCCGGCATACGTCTGGGAACGCCCGCTCTGACAACGCGCGGCATGGGCGCAGAAGAGATGCGCAGGGTCGCGCGTCTGATTGCTGCCATCCTGAACGAGCCGGAATCCGAAGAGGTGCGCGCCAAAGTCAAACAGTCAGTCCACGAACTATCAGCCAGCTTTCCGCTCTACCCGCGTCGTTTGAAGCGTCGTCCTGAAACCGAAGCAATGGGCGCGGATTGATAAGTTGAGCAGAGCTTGAATTGCAGAGCGCGCAAGCAGCGAGATACAGCGATAGAGATTAAGAGCGATGGACGCGTTTGAGATTGAATCTATTGTTAGATGGCTTCAATGTTTATGCGACACATATTTCTAACTTTACTTATACTCTGTGCCTTGCTGTCCTCGGCATGTTCCTTCGCTACTGACTTCGCTGTGGTCAATGGCTCGGACCAGCCTATCGAAGTTCGTTATCAGGTCGATAAGCAACCTGCTGATCCTGTCTCGCGGCTAGGGCAGCCGTTCCTTATTAAGGCATCTCCTTTCCGTCCCGGTATTAGTGATGAGGATTGGCTTCCTGAGGGCCAGTACCAGGTTGATCGTCAAACCGGCACAATCATCGTGCGCCTCCTACCGGGCGAGGTTTTACGACTTACGTGGGTTAAAGATTACATAGCAAGTAATGGCCCGCCGGCCTTATCCATTGAGGAAATTAACATCACAGGGGCATATGGAGAAATCAGGTTGCGAGGCAAGCAGGCGAGCAGAGCCTTTGAGTTTAAGACAGACAGCTTATTCACCCTGACGTATAAATGAAGGTACAGCGCCAGCTAACAACTCATTCAACCGGAGCGGAATCAGCTTGCTTTTCGTTCGCGAGACTTGAATGCTTGATTAGATTTTTCCCGCCCGGTTAATTCGGGCGTTAGGTGTCTTCGCTTCTTAACGTGAGGTTATGCCCAGGCGGATT
>CBDUCU010000310.1:0-5060 GCA_965365725.1 uncultured bacterium
GCCTCCTACGACAACAACCTGCTCTGCATCGGCGAGAAGGAAGTGTTCGCTCTGGACAACATTGCCGACAAGCTGATGGCCGAAATGGAGAAAAACGGTGCTGTCCGTCTAAGTTCCAGCCAGACCGAAGCCCTGACGAAGGCTATCTGCCTCCCGTCGCGCGAGAAGCCGACCGGGCCCACGTTGTCAGCTGCCACGCTCGAAGGGCCGCCCAGCACGGGCACACGGTAGAGCGTGGTGTGCCCCTTGTCTCGGTCCAGCGTGAGGTAATAGACGGAGTCGCCGTCTGTTGCGAAAGTGACCGAGACATACTCGGTCGCCGCGGGCCCGGCGATCCGCAAGCTGCTCGGTGCGGCGACCTGCCTGACCCACAGACTGTCGCCCTCCGCGTCCTGCGTTACGTAGGCGGCATACTTGCCGTCGGGAGAGATGGCCGCATGTGTGATCTTGCCCGATGTGGTGAGCCGCGAGATCGACATCTTGCGGAAAGGCACGACGGCCGTACTGCTCTCCTGCTGTCGTTGACTGAAAATCAGATAGATGCCAAAGGCGACAGAGCCGCCCCTACGATTGACAGAGCTACGACCAACAAAGCCATCCCCCGGCGAGACGATCGCCCACTGCCGAGCATGGACGGCGCGGCTAAAGGAGATTGCAATAAAGGAGATGGCAAGCGACCACTCACAAGGGCCGCGTTGCTGTGGAGAGAGGTATCTTTTTGTTCGCCAGTCGAAATCTCTTTCTCCAACCCTCCGTTCGCCGCGGCGACCTCTACCAACTCCTCCTCGAATGTGTAGGTCGTACTCTCGTGCACCACCATCTCGTCAACTCTGGCGCGCTCCGACGCCAGGAACGCGCGTACTGTGGCCACGAACTGGTAGCCCTCGCCGTGTATTGTCGCGATGTAGTCGTGGCGATCCGGCGCGTCGCCGAGCGCCTTTCGCAGATTCGAGATGTTGAGTGCGAGGTTCCCTTCCTCGACGGTCGTATCCGGCCAGACGCGCCTCATCAGTTCGTCCTTCTTAATGACGCGGTCACAACTCTCGACTAACGCCAGCAGCGTGTCGAACGCCTTCGACGTAAGCGGCACCTTCTCGCCATCGCGCGAGAGCCGACGCCTGCGCGCGTCGAGGCGGTAGGGACCGAACTCGTAAATGTAGTGATTTTGCTCGTCCATCGCCGCTTTAAGAACTTTTAAGAACTCCTAAGGGCAATTAAAGGACTTCTGAGCCGCGTTCTCTGTAACGTGCGCTGCCAGCCGGAGACAGGTTAGGAAGACCTCGAAAGCGCGCACATTCTAGCGCGCCGCGTAATGGAAAAAAAGGGTGGGCCGCGAGATGTGTCTGACGGCATGTCCGCTTCCGCCGCATCGCCCGCCGCCTGCTCCGCCCGAGATCATGGACAAGCTGAAGCGCATCAGGAGAGTGACCATCAAGACCGAGCGCACCGTTGTCTTCACGAACCGAGACACGGTTCGGGTCGTGTGGTGCGCGGAGTGCGGGGCGGGAGTAGGCATGATGTGTGTGCGCGGCGCGGCGCGTGCGGCAGGCGTGAACGAACTTGCGATCTACAGGCTCGTCGATTGGCGCTTGCTCCATTACAGCGAAGATTCTGAAGGTCGCGTCCTCGTCTGCCTCGACTCTTTAAGGCGACACCAGTTCTGCCTCAACTCACCGTTAGAGAGAAACCTCGGAGAATGATATGAGAAGAAAGAGCGTCTGGTCGATGACAACGTCGCTGCTGCTGGGCATCACAATGGTTCTCTCCATGACCCTCGTCGGAACCGCAGGTCGGGCCAGCTACCGGGCGAACATTCTATCCGGCGTGGGGTCGTATGCTCTTCCAGGCTCGCAAAGCGCGGAGCGGCCAGCGATGCCGCTGCGTGAAGAGCCTGAGGTTGCGCAGGTGGAAGACTTCAAGCCGCTCGCGCTCGGTGCCACGCTGACGCGTGAATTCAAGTTGAAGGCGCCCGATGGCGCGGCGAATCACAGCTTCGGCAGGTCGGTCGCCATCAGCGGCAACACGGCTGTCGTCGGGGCCGAAGGTGCAGGCGGCTCCCGAGGCGCAGCATACGTATGGGTACGCATCGAAGGTGATTGGGTGTTGCAGCAGATGCTTGCGGCACCGGGTGGCGGCGCCCCCGGCGACCGCTTCGGCGTTTCGGTCGCCATCGATGGTGACACTCTCGTCGTCGGCGCGCACTTTGTTGCCGATCAGCGCGGCGCTGCTTACATCTTTGTTCGAGACCGCGAAGCGACGCATAACCCCTGGTCGCACCAGCAGACGCTGATGAAATCCAACGGCAAACCGGGCGAGCGCTTCGGTGCCTCTGTGTCTATTAGCGGCGAGACGGCCGTCTTCAGCAGTCTGGATGCCCCGGCCGGAGCCGCCTACGTCTGGGTTAGGCAGAATTCGGTGTGGTCGCCGCAGGCGCAGTTGCTTCCGAACGACGGCGTGCTCGGTGATCGCTTCGGCTTCTCTGTCGGGATCAGCGGCGAGACTATCATCGTCGGCGCTCCCAATAAGACTTTTGGTACGACCACGTTTCAGGGCGCGGCATACCTCTTCGTCCGCAGTGGCTCGGACTGGTCTCCGTTGCCCGTGCTGAAGGCGAGCGATGCCGAAGGCCCCAAGCCCGACCCAAACGACCCCGAACAATTTGGCTACTCGGTCGCCATCAGCGGCGGGACGGCGATCGTCGGATCCATCGGCAAGGATGTCGGCGAGAAGAGAGATCAGGGTCAGGCCTACATCTTTACGCGCTCGGCGGGAGTCTGGTCGGAAAAGCAAAAGATCACTCCTGCCGACGGCGCTACGCGCGACGGCTTCGGCCGTACGGTAGGAATCAACAACAGACTGGCTATTATCGGCAACGGGATTACCGCGCACCTCTTCCGTCTAGGCGGCGTCGCATGGTCACCCTCTCAAAAGTTGTCGCCGACAGATATTACAAGCAGCGACGGTTTCGGCCTGTCGGTTGGTGTCAGCAGCCTGACGGCCATTGTCGGCGCCCCTTTTCACAATGTCGGGAATAACATCGGGCAGGGCGCGGCCTACATCTTCGACGGCTTCGCCGACGCGGACGGTGACAGTCTCCCCGACGAGTGGGAGACGAGCGGCGTCACTATCGACGGCATCTTCATCGACCTGCCGGCGATGGGCGCCGACCCGAGGCATAAAGACATCTTCATCCACGCAGACTGGATGGAGCCAGACCCGTCTCGCTCGAAGTCTAAATTTAAGCCTGAACCGAGGGCCATCAAGTACGTTGTGGATGCCTTCGCCATCGCGCCGGTCCAGAACCCGGACGGTAAGCGCGGCATCCGGCTGCACGTAGACCTCGGCCCGGACAGCTTGATGCACCCGGAAGTACGCCACAGAACGGGTACGCATTGGCGCGCGCTTTCAAAGGCCGGGCAACTCGCCTACCTGTCTTCAATCGGGTTTTTTGAGTCAAATGGAGACTATAACTGGGGCGCGGTTGATAGTCGCAAGCAAGTTTACTTTGCTCCGGCCAAAAGAGGCGCAATCTTTCATTATGCCCTCTTCTGCAACACCTACGCCGGGTCGGACAGCAGCGGCATTTCGCGTGGGTTCGGCGCATCCGACTTTCTCGTCTCACTCGGCCATCCGTCCTGGCCCAAGCCCGGCGGCAGGATCAATGAACAGGCCGGAACCTTCATGCATGAGTTAGGCCACAATCTCAACCTGCGGCATGGCGGCGACGAGGAAACAAATTACAAGCCGAATTATCTGAGCATCATGAACTATAGTTTTCAGTTTACAGGGTTGCTCAAGCCTAATCAGCAGGGGAGTTTTGACTATTCGCGCGAGGTGCTCCCCTCGTTAAATGAGAGCCTCCTCGACGAGAACGTCGGAATCCAGGACACGGCGAGGCATTTGACACTGTGGATATGTCCGGCACCCAACAATCTGTATTACAAACGGTTTCTCCCCAGCAGAGCTTTGGATTGGAATCTCAATGGCATCAAAGACTCGGCCCCGGTCGCAGCAGATATTAACTGCGACGGCTTCAGCAACAGAAGCACGCTGTTGGGCTTTAAGGATTGGCCTGCTCTCGTCTATGACGGCGGCGGTAGGATCGGTGACGCGGCGGGGGCAAATGCGCCATCTGACCTGACCACTCCGAATAACGAACTGCCCCGAGAGCAACAGCTAGCCAGCGTGCCGCAGGAGCTTCTGGACGAAGAGGAGGTCGCGCCGCTCGACGTGGTCAACGTGTCGCCGCAAGCAGGCACCGCGCCTCTCGCCGTGACTTTCGACGGAACCGGCTCAACCGCAGTCAACGGAACGATTGTCGATTGGTCGTGGGACTTCGGCGACGGAACGACCGGCACGGGCGCGACCGTCACGCACACCTACACCACAGGCGGTGAGTACTACGCCTCTCTGACCGTGACCGACAGCAACGGGCGTGTGAACCTCGTGCCGCTGCTCTACCTCGTCGCGGTAACGGGCGGGGCGACGCCAACCCCCACGCCGACGCAAACTCCAACTCCAACACCGACTCCAATACCAACGCCCGTCCCGACGCCAACCCCGCCGCCCGGTATCGGCGACGTTGACCCCACCTTCGATGCGACTGTTTCCGGCAACAAGCTCACGCAGATCAACCGGGTTCTCGTGCAGCCGGACGGCAAGATTCTGGTCGGAGGCGAGTTTGAATCGCTCGCCGGATGCGCGCGGCAAGGTCTGGCGCGCCTCAACCCGGACGGCACTTGCGACCCGACGTTCAGGCACGGACTTCTATTCAGCCTGATTCAATCCGATAGCCAGACGGGAACGCCGTTCCGCGTCAAGCCGCCCGTCCTTGCGCTGGCCTTGCAACCGGACGGCAAGATTCTGGTCGGACTCGGTTACTACCGTTGCTGCCCGTCCACCGACGATGACGAAAGGGTGATCGTGCGGCTCAACGCGGACGGCTCGCTCGACACCACATTCAAACTGAGCGGGTTGGGCAAGCAGTTCTTCAACAACAGCGGTTCCAACGACCACAACGTCAACGCCATCGCGGTTATGCCGGACGGTCGCATCTTCAT
>CBDUCU010000311.1:0-5042 GCA_965365725.1 uncultured bacterium
CGCTCCGCCACCTCGTCCTCCGCCCGGACAAGCCGGCCGACGCCCTCGTCTACCTCGAAGCCAACAGCCTGCCGGAGATTGCACACGGCATCGTTTCGACCAACGCCTGGAAGTCGCTAGCTCCCGCCGCCGGAATTGACACCACAACATCAAGTAGAAGTTGGCTGACACGTTTTGCAGAGTGGACTGGCATCGGCCCCGCCGAATCTGTCATCTTTGCGCGCGCGCAGGTGGCAGTCTGCATACTTGGTTTTGGCGCAACCGAAACACCCGAGACCACTCTCAGGATAACTCCGCGCGGCGCAGTCGTCATTGAGACTCATACTGCAAGCAGCAGAGTGCGAAGCGTAGCGGAAAAGACTATCGGAGATTTTGCGCGCCGTTCGATTCATGCCGACGTGGCAAGACGCGAAGAGCGCGGCGAGACGCTTTTTCTCACATGGCTTGGACGCGATGGAAGCGGCAGACAAATAGTCGTCGCCGTTCACGGCTCATTAATCGTGATCGGCAATGATGAGTTGTCGGTTCAAGCATGCCTTGCGGTGCGTAAAGGCGAGCGCCCATCGCTTGCGCGCGACTTGCAGTTGAAAGAGATGCGCGAACGCCTTGTTCGAGACGGGGCGCTCGCCTTCGGCTATGCGCCAGCCGGCAGCGCCGCCAAGATTGCTGAGGCTCTCTCGCCGCTTCTTTCGCAGCAAGCTTCAGAGGATTCGCGTGTGCAGGGAATGATTGCAGGTCTTCTTCCGAAATTCGCGCACAAGACATTTGGCAGCGCTGCATGGAGCACGCGCGTCGAGCAGGGACGTTTTCTTGACGATTACATACTTAATCTCCATCAAGGCATCGGCTCACGTTTGGCGCTTGCGGCGAGTCCGCCACAGACAAACAATCCGCCTACCGCAGCGAGCCTTCTCCCGCCGCAGGCACATCAGGTCACGATCTATCATTACAACAACCCGGAGGCCGCATGGCTTTCATTGAATGCCGGTTTATCCACGCGTGTCGACGCAGTTCACGCACCAATCGTCACGCTCGCGCTTGAGGCTCTCTTGAAACCCTACGGCGTAGAGTCGCCACGCGAATTCCTGCGCGCTGCCGGAAATGAAATCTTAACGGCCCGTCTTACAGAAGAGAGCGAGAGCAAGCTGCTGATAGTCGCCATTAAAGATAGAGCGAAAATGAAGGAACTCATTCTTGCAAGTCTCGGAGAAGGCACACAAGAATCTACTGATGGTGGAGATGTTCAATTATTTCTCTCATCCGAAAGTGAAGAACGAAGGGCGGCAGCTTTCGCATCTGAATACGTCATACTCGGACGCGAAGACGACGTGCGTGCAAGCATTTCGGCACGCTCCGCAAATCCATCAGCTAACGAATCTCAAATTTTGAGGGCGGCTTTCTCTGAACCCATAGACTTTCAGCCGCACGTTCGCACTCTTACGTCCGACTCAGAGAGCGCAGCATCATTTATCGCGGTTTTCGCGCGCGCACGCAAAAGTCAAAACGCTGACATGCGTGCGTTGCAACTGGCGCTGGCTGCCCTTCCCTACAGCGTCGGTGAGACGCGCATCACCAATGAGGGAATGCAAAAGCGCACGCGTTCATCATTCGGCCTGATAGGTTCGATCATCGCGCGTTTTTCGGTCGAGAAAGAAAGCGACACAGAGAGCAAACAACAGTCATCGAATTAGACAAAGCGATTTGGGCGGATGGATACGTGAGAGGTTTTTGCTTCGTTTTGGGAACGTTGAGAGCAATCTGCGTTAAAACTCTTACGAGTTGTCAGATCATCCGTTAAAATTATTCATTCGTCGGCTGATGGAACAAAAGGATGGTTCATCAGCACGGCTCTCATGTTGACCTGACTAAAAAGTGTTTCAAGGAAGGCATGAAAACGGTGGAGAGTCGTAGAAAGCTCGGCTGCCTCCTTCGACATTGATACTTCATCGAGAAATCTCTCAAAAGCCTCCCAATCCTTGTACATCAAATAGCGCAAACTTCTCCCACGAAAGCCTGAAAGGACGGATGAAAGTTTTTGAAAAGAGCGATCATCACAGTCGGTCTCGGCGCGGCGGACTGCGCTTAGAACTCTCCACAGATCGGCCCTCAAGACTAATGACTGCTCTTGCTTGGTTTGAAAGGTGCTGAAAAGAGTTGCACCGTCAAATGTAGGGTTGAAAGTTCGTGCGATTGAAATAACAGACTGCTGGAAACAATCTCGGAGCAGACCATGTGCGTTTTCAATCCTCGCATAGATTTGGTGCGCGTCGTGCAAGGCGACAAGGCCAACAAGCTCGTGCTCGAAGGTCTTCTTGAGCTCCATTCGCAATGCGTAGGCCGTTGCATCAAGTTGCTCATAAATCGATGTGTCGAGCCCCTCGACGCTCAAGATGCGCTCGCAAATAAGATCAGAGAGATGATTTGATTTCTCCCGCAGAAGCGTAAAGAAGGGCAATGTCTGTTTGAGAGGCGCATCGCTCGCTAAGGCTTTACCGACATAACGGAGTAGTTCAAGTAAGTCGAAGAGAATTGAGAAGATTGCGTAGATGTCGGATGCGAGCGGGTCGGGCGCAATCCGCGCCGTAATATTTCTCAGTTCATCAGGAAGAACGGTTCTGATATTACCTTGATTGTCTTCACCTGAAAGCGCTTCGATGTAGCGTTGTTCAACCTCGCGCGAAACGATCTTGCCGAAGGCAGACCAGGCCTCGAAGCTCACCCGCCGACTTTCAACCAGCGCGCCACCGAGAAGAGAAAGGTCATTGACTCTTTCCGTCAATGCTTCGAGGGTTTTGCGACGCACGCCAATGTTTGAAAACGTATTTGGATAACGAAGGCTTTCAATAAACGGCGCGCCGTCTTCCAGAAAGACGCGGTTTTCATAATCTTCTTTTAATGTCAAAAGAAGGGTTGAACACAACAGTAGAAAGTCGCGCCCGGTGGACGCTTCTTTTGTGAAGTCGTGGGAAAGTAGTTCTAACCGGTGCGACTCGGTCAAGGGGTGATTGGTCAGCCGAAAATAGCTTCCAAGCGCGCGCAGGTGAATCGCCAACATCCGTAGAGTTTCGGACTGTTTGAAAGGAGACGACTCTAAGACCGCTTGAGCCTCATTCATCCCGGAGAGTTCGCTAATCCCCTCTTCCACACTGACTTGTTCTATAATTGCAGCGCTTAAACTCAAGTGGAGAACCCATTCTGCTATCTGTTAACTATTGACGCGCGAGAAAACACGCCCAAGAAATTGTTATCACGAAACCCTCAGGCGGGTAAAGAAACTTTTTCGTTTCACATCGATGACGCATAGATTTCAAAGCAAACATACAGACCTAACTCGCCAAAGCCTTTTAATCGCAACACACAATAAGGGCAAGCTACTGGAATTCAAACGCGTCCTCTCCGAATTTCAAGTGCGTTTATTTGGACTGAAAGACGTTGGCATGACGACCGAGGTCGAAGAAAGCGGGATGACCTTTGCCGAAAACGCAACAATTAAAGCTCAATACTATTTTCGGCAGACGGGACTAAGAACGCTTGCAGACGACTCGGGTTTGGAGGTTGAAGCACTCGGCGGCGCACCGGGCGTGCGCTCGGCTCGTTACGGTGGGCCGCAGGCCACCGACCAAATGCGTATCTCGCTTCTTCTCGACACTCTGAGAGCTACGGGTGACACAATGCGGCGGGCGCGCTTTGTCTGCGTGCTTGCACTGATTGATGCGGCGTACGGTGACGACGTGCATCTTTTCTCGGCAGCATGTCCGGGACGCATTGCGTCTGAGCCGCACGGCGCAAATGGATTTGGTTATGACCCGATCTTTATTCCAGAAGGTTATACAAAAACCTTTGCCGAACTGCCCGCAGAAATAAAGAACAGCATCAGCCACAGGGGTCGCGCATTGAATCTTTTGTTGAAACACTTTAGAGAAAGCACTCAATCGAGCAGGACGTGATTTCTAAATCAACCGCTTCTGTCTGAAGAGATGCTAAGACAAACCACACCTTTAAGTTTGAGAAACCCTTCAGCCTATGCTATGAATTGCACTTGCAGAGCGGATTTGATTGAACAGTTTCTTACGGGCAGTGGCGCAGTCTGGTAGCGCACCGCATTTGGGATGCGGGGGTCGGAGGTTCAAATCCTCTCTGCCCGATTTTTCTTCCACACTCTATTTTGTTGAGCCTCTCAAGAGCGAGGATGTGTGGGCAAGTGGTCGAAATCAGTCCTACACGGGCATTAATTTCATCTCAAGCTGAACGAGCGCAGAGATTTAGCAATAAAAAAGCCCAAAATCAGCTTTTTTTGGAGACTTTAGGCGGCTCGATATGATATATGTGCTGTCGAAAGCTTTTCGAATCTTCCCGATTTGCAGGAGGTAGTCACACCACGCCATGGCGACGTCCAAAGCAGGAAAGAAGCGCATGTCCCAGTCAGAGGTCTATAATCACTTTGCTGAGAAGACCGGGATGAAACGGTCTCAGGTAAAGGAATTTTTTGAGGAGTTAGCGACTCTCGCAATGACCGAGGTTAAGTCAAGCGGCGAGTTCGTCCTCCCAGGCTTCGGAAAATTGGTACTCTCAGAACGCAAGGCGCGTGAGGGCCGCAACCCTCAGACGGGCGACACTATTCAAATTCCGGCCAAAACAACGCTCAAATTCCGCGTTGGCAAAGGCATGAAAGACAACGTAGTTCCCAAGAAATAGTTTCGGTCCGCTCCCGCGTCATTTTTTGTCTATTCACAGCTTGCCGCCCGTGTGGTTTCGATCTTGTTGTAAACAGGCATTGATCCCTTACGGGCGGTAAAGTATTTTAAGTTCTTTTACCCTGCCAAGTCCCAATCACTCCAGACCCTATCTCAGTTTCCTCATCCTACAAAGTCTCTTAAAAGCTCATGCTCACCCTTTGGATAAAGGTTAAACCCTTCAAAATCAACAGACTAGACTAGCCAAAAATTTGTCTAGTATTTTTTTTGATGTTTGGTTAAAATGTCTGTTTTCAAGAACCCTCCATGAATCACGGTGTGGGTAGATCAGATCATGGCGGGTAGGGT
>CBDUCU010000312.1:0-5038 GCA_965365725.1 uncultured bacterium
CGGCAATCGCCAGACCCGCCTCGCCGCGCGCGGCGTGGAGTCGTCCCAAGTTGTAGCTCGCCTCCGGGTAGATGCCGCCTTCGAGACGCACGGCAGCCGCGAGCGATGCTTGCGCCTCTTCCCAGCGTCCGAGCCGCATCAGAATCACGCCGAGATTGTGTTGCGCACGCGAATAGTTGCCGCGACGCTGCGCGATGGCCTTGCGATAGGCATCGACTGCGGCGTTCGATTCGTCGAGACGCGCAAAGGCGTTGCCGATGTTGTAAAAGTTCGCCGGATCAAACCTCTCTTCAACAAGCATCTCGCGCAGCTCCGCTACGGCCTCCTCCTTTTGCCCGCGCGCGGCCAGCAGTTCGGCGCGTGCGCGGCGAAGGCGACTTTTTTCCGCATCGCTCTTTGCTTCGACGACTTTTGCGCTCAACACTGCGAGTTCCGCGTCCGCGCCTGAAGCGAGGCTTTTATCCGGCAAGGCTTCGGCCTTGTCTTCCGTCTCGGCCTTTGCTTTCGACGCGGGCGCAGACTTGTCTGATTCCGCACGCCGTTCACGCACGGCTTCGCCGGAAGTTTTTGTCGCATCAGTTTTCACGTCTTGCGCATGCGCGCTCTGCGCGGACATGAGCGCAAAAGCTAATAAACAAAGTGTGAGAGAGCGCGTTTTGCCGACAAGATCGTGAGAACGCTTGCGAGAGCGAGTTTCCATCTGATGCATGATCGTTTCTCCGTCGAAAGGCGTTGGAGCGTTTAGCGTTGGTTAAGAGCCGCGCTGTTTGAGAATCTAAGCGGCTTGAGTTTCAGATTTGAGAATCTAAATCAAAGAAGAGAATGAAACATGTATGAACGCGAGCGGCAGGACAGGTAGCAAACGATGTCTTAGTTCTTATCCTGTTTATCCTGTCCATCGACGTAATTGAGGATTGTGCCGCCGAAGCCGACGGCCCAACCGCGCGTGCGGTCGGATGTAAAGAAGAGTCGTTCAAGCTGGTGTGTCACGCCGGTCGTCAACTGCTCCCACGTTGCGCCGCCGTTGCGCGTGCGAAGAACCGTCCCGTTTGAGCCGGTCACCCAGCCCTCGCGCTCGTCAAAGAATTTGACGTCGAACAAATCGGCATCCGTTTGCGAAGCAAGCGCGTGCCACGTTCGACCGCCGTTTGTCGTCGTAAAGATCGCGCCGCCTGAGCCGACCGCCCAACCGCGTCGCTCGTCGATAAAAGAGAGCGCGCGGATGCGCGGCCTGATTCTATTTGCGGCTGGGGCGAGCGCGGCATTTGCGACCCTTGCATCAAGCGTTTGGTCGGCGACAACAAGATTGCCTGCGAGCCAGCTTGCTCCGCCGTCTGAGGTGTAAAGAAATGTCGCGCCCGCGCCGACCACGAAGCCGAGACGTGCGTCGAGAAAAAGCCCGCCCAGCAGCAGGTGACGAGTCGGCACGCTTTGGCGCGCCCACGTCGCGCCGCCGTCTACAGTCGCATAGAGCGCGCCCTCTTCGCCAAAGACCCAGCCATGATCGCGGTCAGAAAACAAGACGCGCACAAGCCCCGCATTTGTGTCACGGCCCGCCGCCTCAACACGCGTCCAGATCGCGCCGCCGTCCGTTGTTTTCAAGAGATAAGAGCGCGCTTCATCAATCGTCTTGAGCTTATAGATATCGCGCTCGCAGACTATCCAGCCCGTCCGCTCGTCTATGAAGAACATGTCGCGCATTGTGTCTTCGGTCGGGCTCTTCGACGCTTGCCAGCTTGCCCCTCCGTCCGTCGTCTGAAGCATTGCGCCCTTGCCGCCGACGGCCCACCCGCGCGTCTCGTCAACAAAGTAAATTGCGTGCAGCCAGGCAAAGCTGTTTGTCTTTTGTCGCTTCCAAGGGGTCTGCGCATTCGCGCAGAAAGGCAAAAGGTAAAAGGCAAAAGGTAAAAGGATGAGAGCGCGGCGCACGCATCTCAGTAAACGATCATGCGCCGTTCGCGTGGCGCTTTCTTTACAATGCCTTTCGTCAGCAGCGCGCTTCATCACAAATCACTTTTGCCTTTTACCTTTTTGCTTTTGCCTTATGTTTCACCATCCGCCCGTGAAGATGCGCGCGAAGCTGATGACGGGAAGCAACTCGAGCACTTTGTTGACGGTCTTCATGCGGTTGCCGGGGACGAAGATTTGGTCGCCGGGTGCAAGAAAGAGATTGTCTGCCATCTGGCCTTTTTCGATAGCGGCCACGTCAACGATGCGTTTGTCGAGCATGCGGTCTGCGCCATGCCGAACGAGCACGACCTTCTTCTTGTTGCCCGTGCCAAGAACGCCGCCCGCTTCGAGCAGCGCTTCATAGACGGTGAGCCGTCGCGTCATGATGCGCACGCCCGGTTGCGCCACGTCGCCGAGTACGGCGAAGCGCATCGACTGTGCTTTTTCAAGCGTGACCGTGACTTTCGGGTCGATGATGTATTCGTCGAGATGCTTTGTAATCTCGGCGGCAATCTGCTGCGTGGTCTTGCCGACGACGAGCAGGCCGTCGGGGACGAAATAGTAAGAGAGCACGCCGTCGGGCGGGATGGTGATGTTGTCTTTCGAGTAGCGCGGCTGGTCAAAGACCGAGATCGAGATTACATCTTCGGGGCCGAGCCGATATTGCGTGAGGAAGTTGTTGTAGTAGGGCAGAACAGCCGCCGCTTCTTCGGATTGCTGTTCGATGCGATTGGCTGCAGCCTCTTCCGACATGCCGGGGCGCGTGGGCCGCTCGTCGTCCGGCTCAAGCCGCTCGTCGGGCGTGCGCGCGGGCGCGGTGCGTTTCTGATCGTCTCTTTTCGCGTCCTGTTTCGACTTTTGCGCGAGAGCAGGCGAGGCACACGCCGCGAGAACAAGTGCGAGCATGAGAGAATTGACTAATATCGACTTCATCATAACAACCTCCAGACCATTTTCCGCAGCCCACGATTCTTTAAGCGTTATTGCTTTGGGGCTGTTGTCTCAACACAGAGAAGGTTGAGAATTTCAAATTTGAAATCTCAAAAAATTTCTCTACATCCTCTGTGATGAAAAATTTCTTCCACACGTTCAACTTTTAACTTACGTCCCGCGACCAAACAGAATCGTCTTCACCGTCTCAAACAGTATCAATGCATCAAGCACGAGACTTTGATTCTTGATATAGAACAGGTCGTACTGCAATTTTTGTCGTGCATCTTCGATAGACGCGCCGTAAGGGTATTTGATCTGCGCCCAGCCGGTGAGCCCCGGCGCGATCAGATGCCGCTGCTCGTAGAAAGGAATCTCTTCGGCCAGTTGTTTGACGAAGTGCGGGCGTTCGGGGCGCGGGCCGACAAAATTCATCTCGCCTTTGAGGATGTTCCAGAACTGCGGAATCTCATCGACGCGAATCTTTCGTATCACGCGCCCGACTCTTGTTGTGCGGTCGTCGCCCGCTTTGCTCGCCCACACAGGCCCATTCTTTTCCGCATCGACGCGCATCGAGCGAAACTTCATGATCGTAAAGACGCGCCCGTTTTTTCCGACGCGCTCTTGCCTGTAGAGGACCGGGCCGGGCGATTCGAGCTTGATGAGAAGCGCGGTCAAAAGCGCGATAGGCAAAGAGAGTATCGCGCCGATGAAAGCAACCGTGCGGTGCATCAACGCGCGCGCCGCCCCGCTCAGACGCACCTGTCTTTTGCGCGCCGAAAAGATGAGCCATGAGGGGCGCATCATGTCCAAAGAGACGCGCCCCGTCAGACGCTCGTAAAACGATGCGCACTCTTCGATTGCCACCCCGCCCGAGAGACTCAAATCGAGCAACTGCTGGACGGGAAACTGTCCGCGTCGCTCGCCCATCGCCACGATGATGCGGTCAACATTTTCGCGTTTGACCACGCTGGGCAATTCCGACGTAAGACCGACGACGCGAGGGTTGACCAGACTCTGTCCTAAAAGCTCCGGACGGTTGTCAACAAACCCGACGATGCGATACCCCGCATCCCTGCGTTCTAACACTTCCTTCGCCAGCTCGACGGCCTGTTCGCCCGAGCCGACAATCAGGATTCTCTCGCCGACGCTTGGATGTCCGAGCAGCCAGTGAATCGAGACGCGCCATGCAACCATCAATGCAAGCGCAATCCCCATCGCGTAGAGCGTCACGCCGCGCCCGACCATCAGATAAGGCAGAGCGTAAAAGGTGACGGCCAGAGCAATCCAAGCAAGGCCGAGCGCCTGCACAAGCCTGAGAACCAGCTCGCGGCGGTCGTGCATGACGACAAAGTCGTAAAGGTCGTAGAGATAAAAAGCGACGAGACAAAAGAAGGTGACGAGCACGGCCTTGAAGTAACCGTTCTTTTCCGTCAGCTCAAACTGCGCATCGGCGAACCCCAGACGCACGTAAGCTGCCGCCACCATCGCGCCGAAAAGCAAGAGAGCTTCGGCGGTGATCAGTAGCGCGGTGCGTGCGTTGAAGCGCGTCGAACTCAAAGCAAGTTGCCTCTCAAGGAGGACAGGCACCCACGCCTGTCTTTGTTTAATCAGAAAATTTCTCTATTTGAAAACAACAATGAGGGCGAGTCCGAAAGCGGATGCCCGTCATACTCTTAGATTGTCTCTTTGATAATCTCTTTCTCGCCTTCGCGTCGGGCGTAGCGACGACGATAGTAGTAGTTCTGGCTCTCGCCCGGAGCTTCGTCCGCGCCGTTTAAGACAACGCCGAGAATCGACTGGCGCGGAATCGGCTCGAGCAGACGTTCGAGCGCGGCATAGCGCGTCTTTCCCGCACGCGCGACGATCAGCGCCGAGTCGGCGCGATTGATAAGCACGGTCGCATCGGTAAAGATGCCGAGCGGCGGCGCGTCAACAATGATGTAATCAAACATCGAGCGCACCTGACGAAGCACGTTGCTAAAGCGCGGGCCGGAGAGCATCTCGGCCACGTCGTCGCGCGCTTCGCCGCCGGGCAGGAAATAGAGGCCAGACGGGCTGAGACGCACGATTGAATCTTCAAGCGCGGCTTCGCCCGCAAGCACTTCGGAGAGTCCTGTCGGCGCATCAAGACCGAGATATTCGGCCACACAGGGGT
>CBDUCU010000313.1:0-5037 GCA_965365725.1 uncultured bacterium
TTCCGAGATCTTTTTCGCGCGGGCGCAAGCCACTACGGCGTGAGCGACCTCAAAGGCTTGATTGACGACACACACAAGTTTGAGTCGCGTTATCTCGACCGTTTAATCGGCCCGTATCCTGAGCGCGCAGACCTCTACCGCGAACGCTCGTCAATCAATTTCACCGAGCGACTTGCATGTCCCATCATCTTTTTTCAGGGGCTCGAAGACCGAGTCGTTCCGCCCAATCAAGCCGAGCTGATGGTTGATGCCATCCGGCGCAAAGGTCTGCCGGTCGCCTACGTCGCTTTTGAAGGCGAGCAACATGGTTTCCGTAAGGCTGAAAACATCAAACGCGCGCTCGACGGCGAACTCTATTTCTATTCACGCATTTTTGGCTTTGATCTTGCCGATGCGGTCGAGCCTGTGTCGATTGAGAATTTGTAGAAGAGGTGGCGGCAGTCCTGAAAAAATTGAGAGGGCGCGGTTCTTAAACATTTAAGAACCGCGCCCTCTTTGCTGTTCGGGTTTGCTTGCGCTGTTTTAGCTTCTGCGGAAGCCGCGCGTCTTACGCTTGTTGCGCTTGCGCGCCATCGCCGATTTGAGTTTGGCCTTCTGCCCGCGCGACATAAAGAAGGTGTGCTTCTTTGCGTCCTTGATGATCTCTTCGGACATCACCTTGCGCTTAAAGCGTCTGAGCGCGCTCTCAATCGACTCGCCCGGATTGACGTTGACTGTCGCCATTAAATTCACTCTCCATTCTAAAATCAATAACCTCAACGGCGCGGGCAATCTTTAAGCCCCGCGATAAATTTGCGAATAGATGTTTGAAAACTTTATCAGGTCGATTGACGACGACCGGGGCAACACCTGCCTCTCACGGATGAAAATTTCGGCATTTGACCGAACGGGTATTGTGCCAACTCAAAGAGGTTATGGCAAGCGTGCAGGCTGAAAAAGCGTTAGAAAACAGACCTCATTTGTCGGCAGGCGCGCCCGTCAGAACAACAAAGTCGCCGAGTTTGGTCATGTTTGCGGCATCGAATGTTGCCGCCGGCAAAGTGGTTATGACAAGGACGCGTGCCTTTTCGCTGTAACGCTTTAAGTGTTCGGGTGCGCCGAGCCTCGCCTGGCTGTGAAAATTTCCGTTGACGTGAAGCACAAGCGAGCCGCTCCGCCTGCTCAGTTGCTCCGCAATTGCATGACCCATCGAAGCATCGCGCAAATTCTGCGCATCAAGCAGATGAAGCGCTGCTCCGCCGTGCGCGCTGCTCGGCGCAGTATGTGGATTGACTGTTGCGCCCGGCTGTTGCTGTGCAGGAACGCGTGCGGATTCACGACGCAGAAAGTCGTTAAACTTCGACGCATATATCTGCGATGCGGCAGCAATGGGCAAAGGCGGAAGCCAGCTCTTTGCGTTTGAGGAAAGCTCAGAGAGAGATGCCGGGCCGTTCTGCGAGACGCGTGAGACGTAACGTGCGGGCGCGTTTGATGCGACGACCGGAATCGAATGCGCTCGCGCAAACTCGACGAGCGGCCGGTAGTCGGCCTCATAATTCTTCCAGGGGCGGCTCGACGCGATAAAGTGACGCTCGCTGATGAGACCGGCAAGATATTCGTCAACGACGATCTGCACGTCGCGCTCAAACATCTCAAGCGCAAGCACGACCTGCCGGCGCGTCTTTTCGTCGCCGCGCGCAAATCGCATAAAAGCTCTCTGCAATAACTCGACTTCTATTGCATGGGTCGGCGCATCGTCGTGCTGTTCGCCGATAAAGACCACGTCGGCTGTTGTCATCGCCTCCAGGATGTCTTCGATGCGCGCCTCTTTGCCAGCCGAATCATAGACGCGGGCTTTTAGCGAATCGTCTGTCCGGGGCATGTTTGTTTGTGCCAGAGCGTTTGATGCTGCCATCATGAGAAGCAGCATTGATGCGATAATTGTGATGGAACGGAAGCGTCGCATATTCGGACTTTTATCACTTTGGATATGATAAGAGCAAACTTTGAAGGCGCGTGTCTCGCCTGTCGAAAAGCCTTGCATGAAGGGTGGAGAAAATGGTTGAGATTTATGTAAGCACCGACATCGAAGCGGACGGCCCAATGCCCGGCCCGCATTCAATGCTCAGTCTGGGTTCGGCTGCATATCTGGCAGACAAAACTCTGGTCAGCACGTTTGCCGCCAACCTCGAAACTCTGCCCGGTGCGGCGGGCCACCCCGAGACGATGAAATGGTGGGCCACACAAACAGAAGCATGGCGCGCATCGAGAGAGAACCTTGTCTCGCCGGAATCTGCGATGACGAGTTATCTCGCGTGGGTAAAAAAGCTGCCCGGTCGCCCGGTCTTTGTAGGCTATCCGGCGGCCTTCGATTTTATGTTTGTCTGCTGGTATCTCAACCGCTTTACGGGCGAAAACCCTTTCGGCTGGGTCGCGCTCGACATCAAGACGTTCGCATGGGCCGTGCTCAAGACCGATTTTCTCAAAGTCGTCAAAGACAGGATGCCGCGACGCTGGTTTGACGAACACCCGCATACGCACAAGGCTCTGGACGATGCTATCGAACAGGGCGCGCTCTTTTGCAACATACTGGCGGAGCAAAGGGGCGCAAAGTAAATCGTTCGGCAGAACACAAATGAAATCAGGTCAGACGGACAAGCACGGATAGTATCCACGCCAATTTATAGAATCCGTGTTTATCTGCGCATCTATCCTTCACTTTCTCGCCGCATACAAATTCAATCAACCGTTAACGCTTTCGCTTGCCACTGCTTTTTGCCTTTTGGCGAAAAGCCTTAACGCTGTCTTCGACGATTCTTCCTGCAATGACGGGGCCGTGACGACCGAGCGGGTTAAATTGCTTCCCCTTGATTGCGTTATACGAGACAAAGAAATGCTCGATCTCATCGACGATGTTTTCATTCAACGTCCCAAGCGAACGCACGTCGCGGTGCGTCCTCGATTCGGCGGCGACGGCGATAAGCCGGTCATTGCGCGTCGTCTCACCGTCACGCTCGGTCTGCTCCGCTTCGACAACTCCGATGAGCCGCGCGGCGATCAAACAGCCCGTAAAGGCCGGCTCGTCCATCAGTAAGAGCACGTCCAACGGGTCGCCGTCGCCGCCTAGGGTCGAAGGCACAAAACCAAAGTCGAAGGGAAAGACCGCGCCTGCGGGCAACATGCCGCCGAGCTTGAAGAGACCGAGTCGCTCGTCATAGTTGTACTTGTTGCGGCTGCCCTTCGGCGTTTCGATGATGACGTTGAGATAGCCCTCTTCGTCGAACGCAGACATTTTCTCTAATCCAGCGTTCCTCATAAATGTTCCTGAAAAACCTGTCTCCTTTGATTGATTTACGAATACTTTGCTCTATCAAATAAAAGATTACCACCCGCGCTGAATCTCCCAACGGTCAGCGACGCGCCCCGCTTCGATGACGTTATAGAAGGCGTGCTGCGCCGCAGTCAGACACGAATGGTTGGCGAGAATACGAACTCGCGCGCCGACCTTCAATTCATCAAAAGCGCCCGCCTCGCCCGCCAGAATCTCGCCGTGCTCCTGCGAAAGACCGCCGACGCGCATCCCCGTGTCAGCACCTTCAAGATTAAGGACGCGGCCATATCCGCACGAAGCGTCAAACTCGACTGGGCCGCGATCCTTTGAGAGTGCGATTGCTCCGGCATCAATCACGGCCCTGCGCCGCGTGCGGTCGAGATGGATGACCGAGGCGAGCACGGTCAAAGCGCAATCGTTGAAATGGCAGCTTCCCAGCGTCGCTTGAAACGCGTCGAAGAAGATGTAATTGCCGGGTCGCACTTCGTCAACGCCCGGAAGCGCATCGATGTTTGTAATTGTGGGAGTCGAACCGATGCTGACGACGGGGACGCTCACGCCTGAAGCGCGCAGGCGTTCGGCGTGCGCGAGCATCGAGTCGCGTTCGTGCCGCGCAATTGTCATTAACTCTTGATGAGAGCGCGCGTGATAGGAATGGCCCGCGTGCGTAAGGATTCCTGCGAAGTTGAGGTTGGAAGAGTCCTGAATGAGGCGTGGAATCTCAAAGGCTTCGGCTGTGTGTGGTTCGACACCGCAACGATGGTAGCCGCAATCGACTTTTAAGAAAACGTCGAGCACGCCGCCTTCATGCGCCGCCGCGCGTGCGAGCGCTTGCGTCGTTTCAATATCGTCGGTGATGACGGCGAATTTCTCGCAGCCGCGCGCAATCTCAAACGCTTCTGCAAATTTTCCGGGTTCGATGGGGACGGCGTAGGTGATGTTTTGGAAGCCGTGAGCAAGAAAGGCCTGGGCCTCGGCAAGCGTGGAGACGGTGATGCCGCCCGCTTGGCCTTCGGTCTGGATGCGTGCGACCTCGATGCATTTATGTGTTTTGACGTGCGGGCGCAGGCTCGCGCCCATGCTTTTAACTCGCTCGCCGACGCTTACGGCGTTGCGGCGCACGCGCTCTATATCAAGCAAAAGAGATGGAGTTTTTAATGATTCGAGTTCCATTTCAGGCCCGTCGCTGTTTACCGTAGATTTATCGAAGTAAACAGCGACCGCGCCTTAATAGCAAGTGAGATGGGCGTTGGTTGCGTCTCTAAATCGCAGGCTTATTGAAGTGTGATAAACGCTTCGCTGCGACTAAGCGAGCCGTCAGAGGTTTTGACGACGACGTGTGCGCGGCCCGTCGTGCCTTGCGGGATGGCGACGTTGATTTGATCGAGTCCGGGAAATCCGCCGGATGCGCCCGCATATTGAACCGTCGCGCTCTTGCCGCCAATCGTCACGCTGACGGGTGTTGAGTTGCGCAGTCCAGTCGCAAAGAGTGCAATTACTGAGGGCTGATTGTCGGATGTTGCGGGGAACGGGCTGCGCGTGTAGCGATTTTGCGAGACGAGCAACGCAACGGCTTCGCCCTCGCCCGTCTGCGCGATTGTAAAGAGTCCGGGATTTGCCGCGACGATACGCGCATCGTCAGCAGCGACGACAATTCCGTTGACTTCGACGACGACAGAACCAATGCCTGTGCCTATTGAGGCGGGAACGTGAATGTTGATCTGCGA
>CBDUCU010000314.1:0-5029 GCA_965365725.1 uncultured bacterium
GCCGAAGGCACCCCCCCCACCGCAAGACCCGCACGCCGCGCACGGGAAGAAGTCCGAGTCATCGCAGGAGATGTCGGCGGCGCAAAAGTATTTTACGGATGTGGAGTTGGTCAATCAGGACGGCGAGCGCATGCGCTTCTACAGCGATGTGCTCAAGGGCAAAACGGTCGTCGTCAACGTCTTCTTCACCACCTGCACGTCCGTCTGCCCGCCGATGAGCCGCAACATGGAGAAGGTGCAGGAGGCGCTCGGCGACCGCGTGGGCCGCGACGTGTTCCTCGTCTCGATCAGCGTAGACCCCTCGACCGACACGCCGGCGCGGCTCAAGGAGTATGCGCAGAAGTTCCACGCACGGAAGGGCTGGACTTTCCTGACGGGGAAGAAGGAGAACGTGGACTGGGCCTTGTATAAGCTCGGCCAGTACGTCGAGAGCAAGGACGACCACAAAACGGTCTGGATCATCGGCAACGAGGCGACGGGCCTCTGGAAGAAGGCGTTCGGACTGGCGAAGGCTGAGGAACTGACGGCCGTCGTCGAGAGCGTAATGAACGAAAAGGCGAGGGGTAAGTAGAGCTTGTGAGATAGACAACGAGAATTGCGAATCACAACGCGGCGTTACTTTCACGGTTGCGGAAGCTAGCGCGCAATCTAACAACGGCCTGCAAAGGCCACAAAGAAAGTTAAGCCCATCTATCCGGAAGAATCCCTGAAGAATAGTGTTACTGGCAGAGTAGTTGTAGAAATTCTGGTTGATGAGAATGGCAAAGTGCCGGAGGCGAAGGTGAAAGAAGCGCCAGACGAGTTAACAGGTCAAGCGGTTATCGAAGCCGCAAAGCAGTGGGAGTTCCAAGTACCTCCTAAAGTTCAGGGGAGGCAGATTTGCTACTCAAGTACTCTTAGCTTTAAGTTTGAGATTAAAGATGGGAAGGGCAAGGTAGTTGACGATCCGATTAGCTGAAGATTGCCTGACAAGATTGTTCTATCGAACGGCGCTGTCTAACAACTCATTCAACCGGAGTGCGAATAGCGCGGCTTTCATCCGATAGCTTGGATGCTTGATGCGTTGAATGCGCGCCCGGTTAATTCTGGCATTGGCCGCGCTGTGGGTGCTAGCTGAGGGAATAAAATGTCATCCGCACGCGTAGCTACCCTGACGTCGCTGGCGATGATTGCATTTGCATGTAATTCGCTACTGTGCCGTCTCGCTCTAAAGCACACCGGTATTGACGCAGCGAGCTTTACTACAATCCGATTGGTCTCCGGAGCTGTAATGCTTTGGCTGGTGGTGCAAATGCGTCGCGGAACACATAGCGGCAGGGGCAACTGGCAATCGGCACTTACACTGTTTGTTTATGCGGCTGGCTTTTCCTTTGCATACGTGAGCATGCCCGCGTCAACGGGTGCGCTGTTGCTCTTTGGCGCTGTCCAGGCAACGATGATCGGTCACGGCATTTGGAGGGGAGAACGCTTGCTGAGACTGCAGGTCGTCGGTCTTGTGCTCGCGCTCGGAGGACTAGTTGGTCTGTTGGTGCCAGGTCTTTCTGCGCCGCCCTTGTTAAGTGCTCTGCTCATGTTGAGCGCAGGGGTGGCATGGGGCATCTATTCTTTGCGCGGGAAAAGCGTGGGCGACCCTCTCAATGTAACGACTGGGAATTTCCTGCGCGCTGTTCCTATCGTGGCAGCACTGAGCGTACTAATGCATAACGGAGCATCTCTAGATAGCGCTGGATTTTGGTATGCGTTTTTGTCGGGTGCGCTGGCTTCTGGAATGGGATACGCAATTTGGTACACGACATTACCTGCAATGAAAGCCACCAACGCCGCGACAGTGCAACTCAGCGTTCCGGTCCTCGCCGCCTTGGGCGGCATCGCTTTCCTCGGTGAGTCCGTGACTCTGCGCTTAGTATTGCACTCCATAGCCATACTCGGTGGAATCGCGCTTGTAATTCTGGTGAAACAAAAAGCAAATGACACCCGGCCACCAGATGCTGCCGACTCACCTCGCTGACGCTCGCGTGTGGCTGATATGGAACGATGGCCGCCTCGTATTACAATCCGGTCGAGCTAAAGAGTGGGGCGGATAAACGACACCGCACGTTGAATGATTACGTCGTGAGCGCTGCCCAACAACTCATTCAACCGTGCTCGCAATCAGCTTAGCTCCTATCTTCAAGGTTGATTGCTCGCCAGTTAATTCGAGCCTTAGGCATCTTCACAGGTATGACAATGAAAACTCTAAGCTGTCTCATCATTTGGTTGCTTATTATCTCAATGGCTCAGGAGGCGCAGGCCGCCCCTCGGAAATCTCCGCGTGTGGTTGCTTCTGAGTTTTACGCCCTGGTCGTGAGGGAAGACATCAGCGGCCTTCCTGATGAGCAGGAGATGAGAGTGCTCAGGCAACACTTGAGTCTGAGTCTTCGCTCTCTGCTCAGACTCGCGCAGAAGACCGAAGCAAAGGCCATTAAGCAGACTCCTGCCGGCGACAAGCCTCCTATTCTTGAGGGCTGTCTCTTCTCCTGTTTATACGAAGGCCCTGAGAAATTTCGCGTCGGAAGGCAGAGCATTTCGGGACGGTACGCCTATGTTAAGGTCGAACAAAGCGCGGGGGCGGACAAGTGGACCGACACGTTGATTTTGGTGATGGAGAGGGGGCGTTGGCTTGTGTGGGATGTGCGTCTGGGGTGTAGTAGGCCCCACATGGGAGAGCCGACGCTGCGCAAGATGATAAGCGAAACATAAACCTGCGTCTCCGCCTAACTGTGGCACGCACCCGACCGCGAATAGCGCGGCTCTTATCGATCACGGCAGCAAGCGGCGGGTGATGCCGGGCGTTCGATGTCTGTCGGTATTTAATGCTATGGATGAGAACCAGAGGTGGGACCGCCGTACGACATGACAACATGCGTAAGATTTCTCGGAAGCGCTTGATCTCCTCTTTGACGCGACAAATATTTTACCCGGTAGGCTTTGGCGACAGTAGTAATAGTTGCTAAAGCCTGCCAGAGTTGCTCACGCCCCAAATAGCGACGATTAACTTTGTCCAATAATTCTTCTACCGTCGCTTAAAAGCGATTCCCTTAACCTCTCGATCATCAACATCTGAATTGAACACAAATCCAACGATTTTCCCTTTATCATCACGAGTAAAAGAAAGATTGATCTGCGCACCCGCAGTGGTAAAAGCATCAGCGTAGGCGGCGGTGAGCTGAGGTTCGAGAGATTCGCCAATCTGAAGGACGAGATTATTCCCTTTCAGCGAAATTTTGTAATCTGCGTCGAACTCGTCGCTGTAATAAGTCCCCGCGTATTCGGACAGTTGTTGTGGCGAATCGAACGGCGGTTTGACGGGGATGAAAATGTCCGGCTTTGCACCATTCCTTATTAATTTCATTTCAGAAATCGTGCCTGACGGATTAAAGACGGAAACAAGTTCGTATTTATCGGCGCCTGCAACCATCGCAAAGCGGTTTTCGGAAATCGGTATCACCGACCCCGTTTTCAGAGGCCCGCTGTAAATTAATTTTCCGTCTTTGAGTCCAAGCTTGAAGACCGCTCCGCTCTCGCTGCTGGCGTAAATGCCCGGGTAGCGCAGCGCTTCCTTTTCAGCCAGCGCGATTGCTGGCGGTAAAGTTTCCGCAACCTTTTTTTGGCTCGGCACATCAGGTTTCAATTGTCCTTCCAGATAGATATCCGCGAGCTTCGCCACAATTGCGCTCGGCAAAATCGCCATGTTGTTGGACAATGCGATTACCGTAAATTTTTGTTCGGGGAATGAGACGATCCGCGCACGATAGCCACTCATATTGCCGCTATGCGTAATGACCGGCAGCCCCTTATATTCGCCCCGCCACATCCCGAATGCGTAATTCATTTTCTCCCCGCCGTTTAATGTTCCCGGCGTCGTCAAAAGCCCGATCAACTCTTTGTTTCCGACCTTCGGCTCATAAAAATTTTGAGTCCACAAATACAAGTCTTCGACAGTCGTTAAAACGCCGCCAGCGCCAACGAGGTCGTACAATGAAGAGCGGGCGCGGATGCTGTTATCCGGACCTACGATGTAACCGTGAGCCCGGTTTTTGATCACTTCAAAGCGGTTATCAAAAAACAGAGTATTCTTCATACCCAGAGGCTTGAAAATGTTTTCCTCGGCAAATGCACGCAAAGATTTCCCGCTCACGCGCTCGACGATGATTCCCATCAAAAAATAACCGGAATTACTATACGAATACTTTGCGCCCGGTTTGAAACTGAGGTTCTTTTGACGCGCCAGCATATTTAATATGGCTTTGGGGGAGTAGGCTTTATCGGTGTCGAGCCCGCCGAAACGGACTAACGCTTCGTATTCACGGATTCCGCTCGTATGATGGATCAAATGCCGGATCGTGACCGTCTCATCGTATTTGGGCATTTCAGGCACGTACTTGCGAATGTCGTCGTCGAGCGACAATTTCCCCTGCTGCGCCAACAGAGCGATGCTCATTGCCGTAAATGGTTTTGAAACCGAAGCGAGATTAAACCGAGTCGAAGGCGTGTTCGGAACGTCGTAATCGAGATTCGCCATTCCGAAGCCGCGCTTGTAAATAAGCCTGCCGTCTTGAACCACGCCGACCGCACATCCCGGCATGTCGTTTTTGTCCCATTGAGAAAGAAACGCATCCACTTTCTTTGCCAACTCATCATCGGAAGGCTGAGGGTTAGCGGTCATATTCTGCTGTCCCAGAATGTCGCTGGCGGTGAAACCGATCATAAACAAGATAACGACGACAAATTTTCTTATAAATAAACTCTGGTTTTTCATTTCCTTGATTCTCCTTCTCTTGTTTATTAGTCACAACTCGGAAGTCGTCACATCAGTTCTCACTGCTGCGTGACGAACGAGGCTGGCTTCTTCTATTTGAGTGCCTCGTCTATCGCGTCGCGCAGCTCCGCAGCCCGCACGCGCCCCCTGCGTTTGAAGACGAGCGCGCCCGAGCGGTCGTAGAGGAATGTTGCCGGCAGCTCGCCGCTCCACGTTTGATCTACTAGGTTG
>CBDUCU010000315.1:0-5020 GCA_965365725.1 uncultured bacterium
CCCGCCGCGATTCCGCCTTGATGCCCCAACGCTTCCCACATCTCTTCCGAAACATGCGGCGCAAACGGCGCAAGCATCAAGACCAGAGACTCCAACGCCTCGCGCACGGCGAACAACTCCGCAACGGTCGCAGCCTCCGCCGTAGTCTTAAAGTCGCCCAACGCGTTTGATAATTCCATCAATGCGGCAACGTTGACGTTGAAGTGCAAACGCTCGAAGTCTTCCGTTACCCGCGCAATCGTTCTGTGCGTCTCGTGTCTGAGACGTTTCGCTTCCGCCGAAAACGCTTCAACCGAAGGCGCGTCCGCCGGTGCGTTCTTCAAAGCATCGCGCCAGCGATAGACCATCGCATAGACGCGCCGCAAGAATCTGACCGCGCCGTCGATGCCCGTCTCCTGCCAGCGCAGCTCGTTCTCGGGCGGCGCGGCAAAAAGAACGAACAGCCGCACCGCGTCCGAGCCGTAAGCCTCGATCATGTCGTCAGGGTTCACGCCGTTGCCCAAGGATTTCGACATGCGCTTCCATTCGTTTGTGCCCTCGACCAGATTCGTCACCATCCCCTGCGTCATCAGACGCTTGACAGGCTCGCTAAAACTGACGAGTCCGATGTCGCGCATCGCCTTTGTCCAAAAGCGCGTGTAGAGCAAATGCATCACGGCATGATCGATGCCGCCGATGTATTGATCAACCGGAGTCCAATAGGCAATCGTTGATGCGTCGAACGGCGCATCCGTGTTCTTCGGGTCGCAATAACGGAAGAAGTACCAGGACGAATCGACGAATGTATCCATCGTATCCGTCTCGCGCCGCGCTGCGCCGTCGCACTTCGGACACTTGACGTTGATAAACTCCTGCACGGTCGCCAGAGGCGATTGTCCCGTCCCCTTCAGCTCGACATTTTCCGGCAGACGCACAGGCAAATCCTCGTAAGGTACGGCCACTGCGCCGCACCGCTCGCAGTTGATGACGGGAATCGGCGCGCCCCAAAACTTCTGCCTTGATATGCCCCAATCGCGCAGCCGATAAGTCACCGCAGCCTCGCCAAACCCTTTCTCTCTGGCATGCGCAGCCATCTCGCGCGTTGCGTCCTCCGAGAGCTTGCCGCTCCAGTCGCCCGAATTGACGAGGATGCCGTAATCGGTAAAAGCATGCGGCATCGCAACCGATTGATCTTCGTTTTCAGTGTCGTGTTCGATTCGCTCCTGTTGGTGCGAGACGCGCTCGATGACGCGACGGATGGGCAGAGAGTATTTCTGCGCAAACTCGAAATCGCGCTCGTCGTGCGCCGGCACACTCATCACCGCCCCCGTGCCGTAATCCATCAACACATAATTGCCGATCCATACCGGCAACAGGTCTTCATTGAAAGGATTGACGGCCAACAAACCCGTGTTGATGCCCTCTTTCTCCGGCTCCTCTTCATTTGTGATTTTGACTGACAGACTGTGCGAACTCTTCACGCGCTCGACAAAAGCGCGCACATCAGTCTTGAGCGCGTTTGGCTCGCCTTCGCTCAAAAACTGTTCGACCAACGGATGCTCTGCGGCGACGACAATCGCCGTCGCGCCATAAATCGTGTCGATGCGCGTCGTAAAAACACGCACGCTCCCGACGCTGTCTTTGATTTGAAAATCGACGTAAGCGCCTTCGCTTCGTCCGATCCAGTTGCGCTGCATCGTCAGCACGCGCTCGGGCCAGCCCCCCTCAATCTCTTTCATCCCTTCGAGCAATTCTTCGGCATAATCCGTGATGCGCAAGAACCACTGCTCGATGTCGCGCTTCTCGACACTGTTCCCGCAGCGCCAGCACACGCCGCCCGACGATTGCTCGTTTGACAGAGTTGTCTGACACGTCGCGCACCAGTTGACCGGCGACATTTTTTTATACGCCAGCCCGCGCTCATACATCTTCAGAAAAAACCATTGATCCCATCTGTAATACTCAGGCGTGTGCGCGGCAATCTCGCGTCGCCAATCGTAAGAGATGCCGAGACGCTGCAACTGCCCGCGCATGTGGGCGATGTTCTCTTCCGTCCAGTCGCGCGGATTGACTCCGCGTTTGATGGCCGCCTGCTCGGCGGGCTGCCCGAAGCTGTCCCATCCAATCGGGTGCAGGACGTTAAAGCCCCGCAGACGCTTGTACCAGGCCAGCGCGTCGCCGATTGAATAGTTGCGAACGTGGCCCATGTGCAAAAAGCCCGACGGGTAAGGCAGCATCTCCAGACAATAGAACTTCTCGCGCGCGTCGTCGCGCTCGGCACAAAAAGCGCCCGATTCGTTCCAGCGGCCCTGCCACTTCTCTTCTATTTTTTCAGGAAAATATTTTTCATCCATGACGTTTCGATAACCCTCCCACACCTTTCGGTGACTACAACACGCCGCGAGACTCTTTTCAAGCCTCAGGCGCTTTGGTTTTTCTTTGAAGAAATTGTTTGCGCGTCGGTGTGTGGCCGCAAGCTCGCGTGCGCGCGCGCACTGTAAATTCAGGCGCGGCAATCGCGGTGCGGCACCGTAAGGAGGAGTTTGACGGGGTGGCGAAAGCGTTTCATTGAATACATAACCTTTTAGAAAACGCGGCCATCTTAACGCAAACCGACCGTTGTTGTCGAACGCTTCGCGGGGTCAGGCCGGTCGCGTTCAATCAGGTCACTTCAATCTAATGACAATCGTCGCACGTCTCGCCGCGCAGAGCTTCAAAGCCTTCCTTTGCAATGATCGGAGTCATCAACAAACCGGCGACGGGATCGGCCCACCACCAGCCAAACGCCGCATTGAGCGCCAGCCCGCAGAGCAGAATCGCCGACAGATAGGCGCAAATATCCGTCTGTCTTGAGTCGGCCCGCATCGCACGACTTTTCAACTGCGCCGCGACCCTTCGTTTCGCACGCGCAAGAAGCGGCATCACCAACAAAGAGAGCGCGGCAATGGCGATGCCGACATAACTCGCCTCGGGCGGCTCGCGCATAAAGAGCGACTTGACAGCATCGAAGGCAACATACGCGGCGAGCAACAGGAAGCTTATGCCGACCAGACGAAGCGCGACGCGTTCCCTTTTCTCACCATCCTCGCCCTCGCGCAAACGCCAGAGCAGGATTGCGCCCGAAGACGATTCGATCACAGAGTCAACGCCAAAACCAACGAGAGCGATGCTGCCCGCCCATGCTCCAGCGCCGATAGCAGCAACGGCCTCGACTGCGTTCCATCCAATCGTCAGATATTCCAACGCGCGACCGCGCCGCACAGCCGCCGCACGAAATGGCTCTTGATGAAAAACTTCAACACTCATACATCTAACAGCCAGCATCTAACAGCCGACAACTAAAAGCCGATAGCCACTAATAAACAGCAATGTAAGTTTGCATGCTGCCCGCCTGTTTCTCATTGCGGGAGACTTTTCAGAAGCTTGCCGACTTCTTCCGCGTCGGCGGCATCGCCCGCGTCTTCAGCCGCCGCCAGATGAAATTCCAGAAGACGTTTGAGAGCCTTCGCGTATTTCTGTTGCAGCCACTGGCTATGCTCGTCCGGCCCGTCCTTGCCGATGTTGGCATGAGCAAGCTGGAACGTCTTTTCGGCCTTACGATAAAACTCTCGCGCACGATTCAGATCGAGCATCGCATGATAGGCAATCGCTATGTGTCCATAAATTTCCGCAAGCTCGGCATCCGTCTCTTTTAGTCGGGGAGTGACGATTTCATGAGCGCGCACGTAATATGCGAGCGCATCCTTAAAACGCTCCTGTCCCATCAAGGCATGCCCAAACAGCACGTAAGCGCCCATCTTCTCAAGCTCTCTGCCCGAACCAAACTGATCGGCCAATCGGACGACCGCGCCGCACACGATTTCGGCCTCTTTCCAAGTCTTACTACGCAAAAGCTCGCGGCACTTCGATTCCTCGCTAAAGAACTTTTTTCCGACCTCAACATCGTTCTCGACTTCTTTGGAAGAATGCTTGGTCGAGTCGTCGAGCGAAAAGAACATATCGACAATCGTGATAAACGCAGTCGCCTTTTCGTCAACCACATAAGGTTTGTATGTTCGCTCCTTAGCGGCAATCGCGGCGGAAGCCTGAAGCAGGGGATGTCCGCTCAAGACTCTGGTCGATACAACCTTCCCTTCCTCCGAGACTTTTATCTCAACCCTCACGATGCCCTGCGCACGCGCCGCCTTTGCAATCGCAGGATACGGAGGCTCAGGTTTATCAACGACGAGTTTCTCAGCCTCTTCCGAACTCAGACGCACCTGCGCGCAGACGGACATTGAGCCGAGCGCAACAAAGACTGCGCCGATAAGAAGCACCCATCTCATCAATGATCTGCCCGCGACTTTCAATGCTTCTGGTCGCTCCTTACTTCACCGTGTAAGTCACTTTTTCTTTGCCGAGAAAATCCCTGCCAACGCGTTTTGAGACAAGCCCCGATTGTTCAAGCTCGAAATAGGCGCGCTGCACCTCGCCCTTGTCGATTGAGAGTTTTGTGGCAAGATGCGCGGGGCTTGGAAGCGAGTCGCCCACGGCAACCTTCTGCTCCTTGATGAGCGATTCGATCTGCGTGCGCACCTGCAAATAGTAAGGCCCTTCCGAGCGATCCTTTAGTGTGATGTCCATGACGCGCAATTATCCTCCAAACAATTCGTCATACCCAAAGCCGTTTGAGCATTCTTATACCATCAGACGACCGAGATAAATCAGTAAGAATTAACCACCGCAGAGACCGCAGATAAAGTTAAAGATGAAAACCGTGTCTGCGTTTGTTAGCTTGATCATGTCTCAAAGAACGAACGCAACGTGGCAAGATTACGCGCGTCATCGCCCAACTCGTCCTGCGGTGTTTCCAGAATAAAGGCTGCGTGCGAAAGTCTCGGATGGCGTGCGACGCGTGCGAGAGCCTGCGTACCGATGTGGCCCAGACCGATATGCCAATGTCGATCAACGCGCGTGTTGTAGCCCGCCTTCGAGTCGTTGAAATGGACGGCGCGCACGTGCTCGGCTCCGAAGCAGCGTTCAATCGTCTCGAAGGTTGCCG
>CBDUCU010000316.1:0-5019 GCA_965365725.1 uncultured bacterium
AGAGCTGACCAGCTCGCGCCGTTTTTTACCCCGGCGAGCCCGACGTTGCCAGCGCGGTTACAGAAAAGTTTTTCGCCCCGCGCGATAAACGTCTCGCGTCCTTTGAGTGCGACGGTAATCTTCATTTCTCGCGCCGCCTCGACGGCAAACTTTTCCGGCTCGCCCGCAACCAGACTCTTTTCAACCGACAAAAGGCCCGCCATCTCCTCCGCGTGCGGCGTGAAGACGACCCTGTTTGCCGAGTCTTCAAGAAACTCTGCGCCGCGCGAAAGACTCGAAAGCGCGTTGGCGTCGAGCACCGCGCGCACGCCTGTTGGAAGCGGAAACAGAGAGCGCGTCAAACGCGCCGCCGAGTCCTCTTCAATCATCCCGGGGCCGATGCAGACAGCGTCAACGTCTTCAATCAACTCGCTTAGCTTCTTCGATGCAGAGGCGGACACGTCGCCGCCGCGCGTCTCGGCAAGAGCATAGACGCGCGATTCCGGAACGCTTGCGGCGACAAGCTGTGCGACGCTTTTGACGGTCGCAATTCTCAGCTTACCCGCCCCGGCTCTCAAGGCCGACGTTGCTGCAAGGATGGCTGCGCCGGGCATCTCGCGCGAGCCGCCGATGATAAGCACGCGCCCGCGCCCTTCCTTGTCGTCATGCTCGCCGGGTCGCGGCAGACCAAGCTCTTGCAACACACGCTTGTTGAGAACGATGCAATTTTTCTTCGTCATCCTTGTTGAGGCTTTAGCGCGTAAACTCTGCGACGACCGGCGTGTGATCCGAAGGGCGCTCCCAGCCGCGCGGCTCTCTGTCGATCCAAACCTGTTTGCAGCGCGCCGCAAGCGGTTCCGAGACCCAGACGTGATCGATGCGCAGCCCCGCGTTTCGACGTAGCGAGCCTGCTCGATAGTCCCACCAGGAATAATGGCCCGCGCCCTTTGTGTGCAGACGAAACGAATCGGTAAAGCCCCAATCTTTGATTGTCATGAGTGCTTCGCGTTCGGGTTTACTAAAAAGAATCTTGCCGCGCCAAAGCTCCGGGTCGTGCACGTCTTCGTCTTCAGGCGCGACGTTGAAATCACCGCAGAGCAGTACATCGTCGTCCGGCCAGTAGTCATCGTCAAAAAACTCTCTGAGCCTTTGCATCCATTTCAACTTGAAATCAAATTTCTCTGAGCCGACCGATTGACCGTTCGGCACATAGACATTGACGACGCGTATGCCCGCAATGGTCGCCGCCAGCAGACGCGCCTGCGCTCCTGCTTCATCATCTTGAAAGCCGCGCTGTACGTCCGTGCAAGCCTCGCGCGATAGAATCGCCACGCCGTTGTAAGTCGGCTGGCCGAAAGTTTCCGCGTGATAGCCAAGCTCTGCGAATTCGCGTACAGGAAATTTTTCGTCGGCGCATTTTGTCTCTTGCAGACAGACGACATCGGGGCGCGCAGCCTCCATCCAACGCAAGACGAGCGGGAGGCGCGCGAGTACGGAGTTGACATTCCAGGTTGCTATTTTCACGATGCCGTCATCTTAATCCGACGCGCGCGTTTTCGTTAAGCGGCTGATGGAACTTCGCACTGTTTATTGATTCTCAAATCCTGGGCAGCCGATTTTTCAACACGTAGACACATTAGGACACAGAGTCGGCACAGAGAGCTTCAAAACTAGAATGATTTTGCTGTGTTCTTCGTTGTCTCTTTGCCTCTGTGTTGAAAACGTCATTCGCTTTACCCAGGAATCAGGAGGCGCGTTGGCCTGACCGGCCCACCGTTACCGAAAATCTCGCAAAATAGGTTATAGTTTCCCGCCTACACACAGAACAGGGCCGGACATTGCAACGGCTGGAAGTTTATCAATTCGCTAACCTTGCTCAACCTGGGAGGAGACTTTTGGCGGCTGCCGCTTTCTACGATCTCGAAGGGACGCTTGTCAGCACAAATCTTGTGCACACGCTCAGCTTTTACGCGCGCAATCAACAGGGTCTTTTGCGCAGCTTTAAGAAGAGCGCGGCGACGGTTTTGAGCCTGCCGCTTTTTGCCGTCACCGATCAATACAGCCGCAAGGTCTTTAACGATCTCTTCTTCAAACGCTACAAGGGCGAGACGGAAGACCGTCTTCGTTTCTTTGCCGAAGAACTTTTTGAAAAGGTTCTTAAGCCCGGCGTTTTTCCGGGCACGTTCGATCTCATCGAGAAATCGCGCAAGCTTGGGCTTCGTCAGATAGTGGTGACAGGCGCGCTCGATTTTTCGGTCGAGCCGTTGATGCGTTATCTCGGCATCGAAGACTTTGTTGCAAACCGTCTTGAATTCGTCAACGGCGTAGCTACGGGAAGGCTTCTGCCGCCCGTTTTGGCGGCTGCAACCAAAGCGAAATGGATAAGAGAGTTTGCCGAGCGCGAAGGAATAAATCTGTCAGAGTCTTACGCCTATTCCGACAGCATGAGCGATCTGCCAATGCTCTCAATCGTCGGGCATCCGGCGGCCATCAATCCCGATTTTCGTCTGCGGCAGACGGCGCTTCATCACGATTGGCCGATTCTTGATTTGAAGTAGTGACGAGAGCGGCGCAGCTTGCGCGCTCTGATCTTTCCGGCTAACGGCTCAACACATTTTTGATTTGCACTTCGGTATAACTGCGATGCTCACAAAAAAATTTCTTGTCGCCCTGTTTATAATCTTTTCGCTTACGTCTGCTTCAGCGCAGAACGCGGTTTCACATCCACCGGCGAGCGGAAAGATTACCTATCCGGAAACAAAAAAAGGCGGACAGGTTGACAGCTTTCACGGAATGAAGATTGCAGACCCATATCGCTGGCTTGAAGACCTCGACTCCGCCGACACCAAAGCGTGGGTCGAGGCGCAGAACAAGCTCACCTTCGGCTATCTCGAACAGGTTCCTGAGCGACAGAAGATTAAAGAGCGTTTGACCAAGCTCTGGAACTTCGAGCGTTTCGGCGTTCCCGCGCGCGAAGGCGGGCGCTACTTCTACACGCGCAACACGGGCCTGCAAAATCAGAGCGTGCTCTACACCGTCTCGTCGCTTGAGGCAGAACCGCGCGTGCTGCTCGACCCCAATGCGCTCTCGGCCGATGGGACGGTTGCGCTCGCCGGTTATGACGCGACAGACGACGGCAAGCTTATCTATTACGGTCTTGCCGCGTCGGGGTCGGATTGGGTCGAGTTTCGCGTCCGCGACGTTGAGACGGGCAAAGATTTGCCCGACGTTGTCAAGTGGGTCAAATTCTCCGGCGCGTCATGGACTCCGGACAACAAAGGCTTCTTCTATTCGCGCTACGACGAGCCCAAAGACGTGAGCAAGCTGGCAGCCGTCAACGAATGGCACAAGCTCTACTATCATCGTCTCGGCACGCCGCAAACCGAAGACGCGCTCGTTTATAAAACCGACGACCCCGCGCAAAAGGGTTGGATATTCAACGGGCAAGTCACAGAAGACGGACGCTATCTCATCATCTGGGGCTATCCCGGTGCGGGCGCAGACAATCGAATCTACTACAAAGATTTGACGAAGCCTGATGCGCCCGTCGTCAAACTTCTCGACGACCCAGGTATCGCGCAATACTTTCTCGGCAACGACGGCCCGCTCTTCTGGTTTCAGACCGACCGCGACGCGCCGCGCAAGCGCATCATCGAGATCGACATACGCAATCCCGACAAGAAGAACTGGCGCACGCTGGTCACCGAAGCAAAAGAATCAATCGACACGGTGAGCGTCGTCGGCGATCAATTTATCGTCTCATACCTCAAAGACGCTTACACGCAGGTCAACGTCTTCGACCGCAACGGGCGACTCGTTCGCAAAGTTGAGATGCCCGGCATCGGCACGGCCTTTGGTTTTACAGGCAAGCGCGCCGATAAAGAAACTTTCTACGCCTTCTCAGGCTATACCACGCCGACGACCATCTATCGCTATGACGCTTCGACGGGCAGGAGCACGGTCTTTCGTCAACCCAAAGTCGATTTCAATCCCGCAGATTACGAGACCAAACAAATCTTCTACACCTCGAAAGACGGCACGCGCGTCCCGGCATTTATCACGCACAAGAAGAACATAAAGCTCGACGGCACAAACCCTACACTGCTTTACGGCTACGGCGGGTTCGACGTGCCGATCACGCCCGGATTTTCCGTTGCGCGACTCGTCTGGCTTGAGATGGGCGGCGTCTATGTTGACGCGAACATTCGCGGCGGGAGCGAATACGGCAAAGAGTGGCACGAAGCAGGGATGAAGGCGAAGAAGCAGAACGTCTTCGATGATTTTATCGCCGCCGCCGAATGGCTTATCAAAAACAGATACACAAGCCCGCAGAAGCTTGCCGTTTGGGGCGGCTCAAACGGCGGGCTTCTGGTCGGCGCGATGCTCACACAGCGCCCCGAACTCTTTGGCGCGGCCTTGCCGGAAGTCGGCGGGATGGACATGCTGCGCTTCCACAAATTTACAATCGGCGCGGCGTGGATTCCCGAATACGGCTCGCCCGAAGACCCTTCGGAATTCAAAACTCTCTACGCCTATTCGCCGCTCCACAATCTAAAACCGGGCACGAAATATCCTGCGACGCTTATCACTACAGCCGACCACGACGACCGCGTCTGGCCCGGCCATAGCTTCAAGTTCGCCGCCGCCATGCAAGCGGCACAAGCGGGCGATGCGCCCATTCTCATTCGCATCGAGACAAAGGCCGGGCATGGCGCGGGCAAACCCGTCTCAAAAACCATCGAAGAATACGCCGACAAGTGGGCGTTTCTCGTGCGGGAATTGGGAATGAAATAGTAATGAGTGATGAGTGATGAGTAATGAGCGGAAAGCTTCTCACTCATCACCCATCACTCATCACTCATCACTTTATTATGAGTCTCCAGCTACGCAGAAAAATTCACGAATCGGTCGTCTATATCGACCGCGACAGCGCTCCGCGCATCATCCCTTCGGGCGAAGATTTCATCCTCGAAGATTTGCCCGTCGGCACGCGCGTCATCTATCCGAATGCGCCGATCAAAGGCTTGCCAAACCGCGAGG
>CBDUCU010000317.1:0-4983 GCA_965365725.1 uncultured bacterium
TCCGACGAGGACGCGGATGGATTCGTCAACTATCCGCTCGCGTGCGGCGAGGTCGAAGCCGTCGCTTTTCTCAAAGAGACTGCGCCGCAAATCTATCGCATCAGCTTGCGCTCGAAGGGCGATGTCAACGTCGCGCGCATCGCCGAGCGCTTCGGCGGGGGCGGCCATCGCAACGCCGCCGGCTGCACTCTGCACGGGAGTTGGGACGAGGCTGAGCGCGTGCTTGTCTCGCATCTTATCGACGCTGTCGAACGACGCGCGCCTGCCGACGACCTGACACCACCGCCCCGCGAGGGGCGCGAAGCGTTGGCCGGGATGGATGCCGTTAAATGAAGCACGCGCGTAATTGAATAAATTTCTCGATGCTCTTCGCTGTAGGCAATCGAGGGTCTGCTTCTTTGGCGGGCGCACGCCTTGTGATAATCTTCATGCCCGAAAGAGTTCTCGCCAAAACATAAAGTTGAGCGAAATGCGCCGGGCGGCGCAACGGGGCCGGATTTCATGTCCAAGTGGTTTCGTAAAAAGGCCAAGCGAATCGAGACGGTGCCGGCAGACGAGCGGCGCGTTAAAACCGAGGGTCTCTTTCGCAAATGCCCCGATTGTGATGCCGCGCTTTACATGCGCGAGCTTGAAGAGAATTTGCAAGTCTGCCCGCACTGCTCGCATCACTTCCGAATGGGCGCGCGCGAGCGTCTCGCAATGCTCTATGACGAGGGCAAGTTTGAAGAGATGGATGGCGAAGTCGTCTCCACTGACCCGCTCGGATTTGTTGACACCAAGCCCTATAAACAGAGGCTCGAAGAGGCTCGACGCAAGACCGGACTTCCCGAAGCCGTCATCAACGCGCGCGGGCGGATCAATGACGTTCCCGTTCTAATTGCGGCGATGGACTTTAGTTTTCTCGGCGGGTCGATGGGATCAGCCGTCGGCGAGAAGATCACTCGCGTCGTCGAGCGCGCCATCCGCGAGCGCGCCGCCGTCGTCATCGTCAGCGCGTCGGGCGGCGCACGCATGCAGGAAGGGACGCTCTCCCTGATGCAGATGGCTAAAGTCTCCGCCGCGCTCGCGCTGCTTGGCGAACAAAAACTTCCTTACATCTCTGTGCTGACAGACCCAACGACGGGCGGCGTGACGGCCTCTTTCGCCATGCTTGGCGATGTGATTATCGCCGAGCCAAAAGCTTTGATTGGATTTGCCGGCCCGCGCGTCATCGAGCAAACCATCCGCGAAAAGCTTCCTAAAGATTTCCAGCGCTCCGAATTTCTCGTCGAGCACGGCATGCTCGACGCGGTTGTTGACCGGCGAGAGATGCGCGAGTTGATTATCAAGCTGCTGCGCTTTCTTTATAACCCTGAGATCGCGCGTCCCGAGCTTCCCATCGAGCTGCGCGAGGAAGATGCGCGCCAAACCCCGCACGCCGACACCTCCGGCAGCAACGGTTCGGGGACGGCGACCGCACAGGAATCTCAAAGCCAACGACTCAAAGTCAATAACTGATTTATACAAGACATGCCCCTGCTGTAAGCGCGGCTGTCTTTGCTGACGCTTCCGGCAAACGATTGTGTTATGACCTTTGACGAGGCGCTTCATTATCTACTCAGCCTCGGACATGAGACGCTTGCAATAAAGCTCGGCCTCGACAACATTGCACGTCTGCTCGAACTGCTTGGCAGTCCGCACCAATCTTTCACTTCAATTCAAATCGCGGGCACAAACGGCAAGGGATCGACCTCCTCAATGCTCGAAGCCGTCTGTCTCTCAGCAGGAGTCAAGACCGGCCTCTACACTTCTCCTCATCTCGTCTCAATCACGGAGCGCGTGCGCATTGCGGGTGCAGAAATCTCACGCGACGACTTTGCACGTCATGCCGCGAGCGTCCGCACTGCCTCAGCAGAAGTTGCGCGGCAAAGCGGCGCGCTCCCGACTTTTTTTGAACAGGTAACAGCCATTGCTCTTTGCGCCTTCCGCGAGGCTCGCGTTTCGTTGGCGATACTTGAAACCGGAATGGGCGGACGCTTGGACGCAACGACCGCCGCCGGCGCGCGTATCGTTGCACTGACTCCTGTCGCGCTGGATCATCAAGAATATTTGGGCGCGACGCTTGGCGAGATTGCTGCGGAGAAGGCCGCGATCATCCGTCCGGGCGCAATTGCAGTCGTCGCTCCGCAAAAACTCGAAGCGGAGAAAGTTATCCTCGCGCGCTGCCGCGAGTGCGCGGTCGAGCCGCGTGCACCGGCAGCGGCTAGTGTCGAAGATTCATGCGGAGAAGCGCGCTTGCGTGTTTCATTTGCGACGGCGCGAGACGAGTACGCAAACATCTGTCTCGCGCTTCGAGGGCGACATCAATTGACGAACGCAGCCGTTGCCGTCGCGCTTGCCGAAGCTCTCATCGAGCAGGGGTTCGAGATTCGTCAGCACAACATCATCGAGGGACTCGAGCGCGCCAGGCATGCAGGTCGCCTTGAGCTATGCGCGGGCACGCCGCAAATCCTTCTCGATGGAGCGCACAACACGGAAGGAGCGCGCGCGCTTCGCGGCTTTCTCAAAGAGTTTGTCAGTGCTCCCGTCACGCTTGTCTTTGGCGCAATGCGCGACAAGAATCTGCTTGAGATCGGCGCAGAGCTTTTTCCCACCGCAACGCGTCTGATCCTGACCGAGCCTGACAGCCCACGCGCTGCCCCTGTCGATGAACTCATCCGCGCTATCCCGCGCGACGCGGATTTAAGTACAATCACCGTTGCGCCAAAACCAGGCGACGCACTGACGATTGCGCGAGCCGTCACACCGCACGATGGTTTAATCTGTGTCACGGGGTCGCTCTATCTGGTCGGCGAGGTCAAAAAATTTATCTGATTGCGGGGGGCTAAAATACAACGAATGAGTGATGGAGAGAGATCGAGAAAAGGGTTTTTTATCATTCTTGCGGCAATCGGACTTGCGATATTGGCTGCGCTCGTCGCGTTTCTGCTCACGACCGAATCATCGATGAAAAAGCGTCAGCGTACGGCAACGTTTGAGGCGACAGCCGCCGAGCATCTGCGCAACATTGCTGCCGCACAACAAATCTATCTCGAAGCCTTCGGCCAGTATGCGACCTTCGATCAACTGATCGATGCGGGCATTTTTCTCAACGAAAAATTTAGAGGCGCAGAGCCGGTCGTTGGCGGCTACGTCTATCGCATGCGCGTTGCGCCGCGCGACGGCGAGCGCGCCCCGTCATTTGCTATTAACGCCGACCCGCAAGGAGCGGAAGCTGAGACGGGTGGCATGCACTTTTATCTCGACTCAAACGTCGTCGGCATCCGTCAAAACAGCTCTCATCCGGCGAGCGCTGCCGACCGTCCTCGTGAGTAGATCCAAGGGCGGCGGCGGCGGCGCATGAGTAGTTGTGAGTTTCCTTTTATCTTCATGTCTCTTGATATATTGTGACGCGAGCAAGATATTTGGAGATGATTATGTCTCTTCAACCGACAACTTACTTAACCCCCGAAGAGTATTTGGCGAGCGAGCGCAAAGCCTCTTATAAAAGCGAGTATATTGATGGCGTGATGGTTGCGATGACGGGTGCTAGTCGTCAACACAATTTGATTGCCTTCAATATCACACGCGAGATTAGTCAACAGTTGCGGGAGCGCCCCTGTGAGGGTTACGCGAGCGACATGCGCGTACGGGTTCCTTCTACTCGCCTCTATACATATCCTGACGTAGTTGTCGTCTGCGGCGAGCCGCAGTTTGAAGATGATTACGTTGATACGCTTCTCAACCCGACTCTGATTATTGAAGTTCTCTCTGAATCTACAGAGCTATATGATCGTGGCAAAAAGTTTGGCCTCTACCGCACGATTGAGTCGCTGGCTGAATATCTATTAGTCGCTCAGGATGAATGTCGGGTCGAGCAATATGTAAAGCAGCCGGGTGGCCATTGGCTACTTTCGGATTATCATTCGCCGGAAGATACTGTCGAGTTGATTTCCATTCAGTGCAGGCTCGCGTTGAGCGAGGTTTATGACAAAGTCGCAATTCCCTAACGCGCTCCCAGCAAATCGTTCGAGCCAACGGCCTGATAGCATGGTTCTCATGGCACTTTCTAAAGATGAGGTTGAATGGAATTTGCGAACTGAATCCTTCTTACAAGTCTCGATACCAAAGTAATTGAATCTCGTCTAGTGCCTCGTCGTAGGCGTATCTATTTATCCCTCTTAATTCGCAACCTTGTCGTGCATAAAACAGGCAAGCGGGGACGTTGATATTCTGCGTCTCAACTTTGAGCCGGTTGCAACGTCGCTTGCGCGCCCATGCAACTGCATTATTAAACAAATGGTGTCCGACACCCTTGCCCCTCCAATCAGGACGGACGCGCAAATCCCAAAGACAAACTAAATCTTCGCGCCCCTCCAGCATATCGACTTCGGGTGTTTTCCAGGCCAGCGCCGCACCGCCGACGCGCGACGCTCCATCAAAGGCGGAGAGAATTCCCCAACGCGAAATATCAAAACGCTTGTGCCATTGCGAAGGGCGTTCGCTTTCGTGTGCGTCATAATCTTTGACGTAAGGCACAACCGTTTCTTCGATAAGCTTCAGACCGCCAAGGCCGTTTTGGATTGCCACCACACTGAAACGAGAGCGGACGCGGAAAGCAATCGGCACTTTCTCATATTCCGCCAGCGCACTAACTGGTTCTTCAATTATTTCGATAGCCACGTCGCAAATTCTCTCACATAACATCTATCTGTCTAAGTGTTGCGAATCTCGCCTTCCGCGTTAGAATCTCTTCACGCAGAAACGAGGCGGCCCAACAAAATGATTAGTGAAAATGAGAATTTGCCCGAGCTTTTAAGTCGTGAAAAGATTCATCGCGGACGAATTATCGACCTTGTCGTCGATACGGTGCGCGAAGGCCAAACAGTCTATACGCGCGAGGTTGTGCAGCATCCGGGCGGCGCGTCTGTCGTCGCGGTCTTTGACGATTTGACGGTTGCGCTC
>CBDUCU010000318.1:0-4981 GCA_965365725.1 uncultured bacterium
ACCCGAAGGCCGATTTTGCGCTGCTCGATGTGCTCCATCCGCACGCCTCGAAAGGCGCAGGGCTTGCCGCCGTCGCCGCCGAACAGAATCTCTCGCGCCACGAAGTGATGGCCGTCGGCGACAACTTAAACGACCTCGAAATGCTCGAATACGCCGGCACAGGAGTCGTCATGGAGAACGCCGAAGCGTCGCTTCTTGCGCGTAACCATTTTCACCGCACCGCCACAAACGACATGGACGGCGTGGCGCTGGCAATCGAGCGATTTGTTTTTGAAACAGAGAAGACAGGAGACAGGAGTCGGAAGTCAGAATAAAAGCATCGTTGATTTCTTCATTCTGACTTCTGGCTTCTTAATCATCAGAAAGGACTCATTATGCCAAACCGCATCGCACGCATCGAGACGAACATGGGCACAATCCGCTTCGAGCTTTTGGAAGAGGACGCGCCAAAGACGACCGAAAATTTCCGTCTGCTCGCAGAGCGCGGCTTTTACGACGGCGTGATCTTTCACCGCGTGATCGAGGGTTTTATGATTCAGGGGGGCGACCCGACGGGCACAGGACGCGGCGGCGCGTCAGCCTGGGGCGGACGTTTTGACGACGAGATCAACCGTTCTACGCCGCTCTACAGCGGCCCTTACAGCAAGGGCACGGTCGCAATGGCGAACGCCGGTCCGAACACAAACGGCTCGCAGTTCTTCATCATGCACAAGGACTATCCGCTTCCGCCGAGCTACAGCAAATTCGGTCAAGTCATCGAAGGCCAGGAGGTCGTTGACAAAATTGCAATGGTCGAGCGCGACGCAAACGACCGCCCCAGAAAAGACGTGGTGATGGAAAAGGTAACGATTGAAGCGATGTGAAAGACTGTCAATCGTCAATTGATAAGAATTGAGACTCTCAAACATACTTGATTTGAGCATGTTTGAGAGTCTCTTTGGGTGCGAGGCCGGGTCGGGACAATCGGCTGGCGTGGGCAAAGGTGTAGGCGGCGGCGTGGGTGGTGGCGTAGGCGCGTTACATGACCCGGCAATGACATGATGTTTGCAGATGAATTCCTCGCCACCAATGTAGCACCCGGTCTTCTCCTCAACCGTAGTCCAACAACCTCCAGCCGCATCACTACATCAAGCAGATCGAACAACTTCAATTTGCACCGCAGACGCATGTCGCAAAAGCTACCTTTAAAAATGAACACGTGCTACCTCCGCCCGGACAACATATGTCCATATTGGCAGTCATCCTCGGAATACTTTCTCCCTTAAAAAAAAATTTGCCGGCAAGAAATTCGCTGGCAAGTGAAGCACTGGATTGAGTGATGCTATTTCAGGGAAGCGACCTATCAATGAACTATCAATAGCTGTTCGCTCGCTTTGTATATCCCCTTCTCGACATGAGCGCGGAGGATTATGTCCTGTATTTCTCGGTAGCGGAACTCCGGTAGGCCCCATAAAGCCTGTGCCATCTCCGAAATTCAACAGTTGGAATCTCAGCACAAATTTCTTTGGATTGCTCCGTCTCCCTTCTCTTCTTGAGGCTTTCCACCCTTCCACCCAAATTGGAGCAACTTTCAGAACCGCGCTTTCCTTCGGCAGGATCGGCACATCATCAGGCAATAACCGTTCAGTCAAATCAACAAGCTCTACTCTCCCATAACGTAAGATGAAACCGTAATTGATACCGTCGTCATCAACAACATCAGGCAATGAGAGATTGATATAGAGATAGTAAATCGGCTTTGTCCCCGTATTGATGACTTCTACCTCTAAATCACTCAACCAATCTTCATTCTTCAAATCCTTCACTTTCTCCGGCTTCTTGATCTTCACCTTGATTGGCAGGTGAGTAGGGATTTTCTCTTCAATCTCTCTCTCCTTTTTTTCTGATTGCGCAATGCTCGAAACAATCACTACACCGCATAGGGCGATGAGCAGAGCTAGTATGGTAAGAGGAGCGAAAAACTTTCGTTGGCGTGGCAATGTTTGAGGGTCATGGGGATGCATGGTGAGTCTCCTTTCGGAGGTATAGAAAAAGACGTGAGAATTATCAAGAAAGAGTGCGCTACGATTCAGCTTATACGCTCGCCCGACTTAAGCCGTCAACAGACTTTTATTAGTCAGCCGCGCGTTCAAATCACAATTTCGTAACACGTCGCCGCCCGGCGATTTCATCGGTTTATGTGCGAGGAACAAACGGCTGGTTGAATGATGGAAAGCTAAAGAGATTTGCTCTGAGATGCAAACGATTCGTATTGATGAAGCGTTGTAAAGTGTGAGGAGTCCGGTGTTTCGCTGCTTTACATTCCAGACGCTCCGTTGCCGTAAGGCGCATCTTCCGCCATTTCGTCCGCCGGAATTAGGAATTCAACGCGGTCGTAAACCTCTGCGAGCGGCAATTGACAATCGAGCATGGATAAGAGAGCCGCTTCGTCGAGTCCGGCGTGCGCTGTCAACTCCCAACGCGCGGCGCTCTGGCGCGTGAAGTGTTCGATGTAGGGCTTGTCCTGCGCGACGAGAAGATAGTCGGTCAAAGTCGGCAGGTGCTCGCGGTAACGCTGAAACTTTTCGCCCCGATCAAACGCTTCGGTCGCTTCCGACAGGACTTCGATGATGACGTTCGGGTTGAGCAAAATATCTTTGTACTCGTCGTGAGTCTGCGGCTTGCCGCAAACAACGACTATGTCCGGATAAGAAAACATTCCTCTCATTACACGGCGCGGATTTGGCAGCGCGCCGCTACGCACTTTCATATCTTTGCTAAACACGTCACAGTCTTTTCCTCTTAACTGCGTGCCGAGCGCCACGACGATATTTGTCGAGATGCGTCCGTGCGGAATAGTTTCGCCTGCCATCTCGAAGATTTCGCCGTCCAGATATTCGTGGCGCACGTCTGCGGCGCGCTCCATCTCCAAATAGGCTTCGACGGTGTAGCGTTGTGAGAACTCTTTTTTTGTCACCTCGTTTTCACGAAAATTTTTAATCCTCGACCATCATTGTGCTCCGGCCTGTTTGAGGATTTGAACGACGTTCTCCTGACCGTTTTGCGTGGCGAAAGAGAGCGCCGTGCGACCGTCTTCGTATTTGGCGTTGATGTCAGCGCCGCCTTCGAGAAGCGTGCGGACTGTTTGAGCAAGCCCCTTGTTGGCGGCGGCCATCAAAGCGGTAAAGCCCTTCTCGGTTTGTACGTTGACATCTGCGCCGCGACGCAAAAACTCCTGCACCGTCGAGACGCGTCCGTGCGCGGCGGCAAGAATCAGAGGTGTCAACCCGGCTGCGTTGCGCGCGTTAACGTCAGCCTTTCTCGACAGCAGGAGGTCGATGATCTCCGGCACGCCGCGCGAGGCGGCGAACATCAAAGCCGTCCCTTCCCCGTTGCCGCGCGCATCAATTTCAGCGCCGCGCTCGACCAGTATCTGCACGACGGCCGTGTGCCCCTGTGTCACCGCTTTCATTAGCGCCGTGTCGTTGTCTTTATCGCGCGTGTGTATGTCGGCTCCGGCGGCAATCAATTTTTGGACGACGCGGGCGTGCCCAAACCAGCTTGCCCAAAGCAGCGGAGTCCATCCGTCTTCAGGCTTTAGATCGACCTCAGCGCCGCGCGCGAGCAACTCTTCGACGACGCTGATGTGGCCGTTGGCGGCGGCGAAATGGAGCGCTGTGCGGCCATCCTTATAACGCGCCTTAAGGTCTGCTCCCTTCTCGATCAGAGAGCGCATGAGATCGAGGTTTCCGGTCGAGGCCGCGATGATGATTGGCGTGCTGTTGTCTTCGGCCTTTGCCTTTACGTCTGCGCCGCGCTCGACAAGCGTCGAAGCAAGCTTTGCGTCGCCGTCTTCTGCGGCAAGCGCGAGCGCGCTCAAGCCGTCCTTACAGCGCTCGTTTACGTCAGCGCCTTTGGCAAGCAGCACTTGCGCCGCCTCTTGGCGCGCTCCGGCAACAGCATAGACGAGCGGCGTGCAACCATCGTTGCTGCGGGCAGAGATTTGCGCGCCGCGCTCGATTAGAAGCTGTATGAGCGGAACTGACCCTGCGCCAGCCGCAACCATCAGCGGCGTGAGTCCGTTTTTACCCTTGTAGTTGACGTTTGCGCCCTGCGTGATAAGACGCGCGGAGAGAGCCTCGTCGCCGTTGGCAGCAGCTTGAAGAAGTTTTTCATGAGAGGCATTGACGCGGGGTACGACTGCCGTCGTCGAAGGCTTCTCAAATTTCGGACGCACCTGTTTGATAAATCGCTCCTTCTTCGGCTGGACGGCGAATTGACCGATGCCGCCCGTGATGTCGCCCTGTGCTAAAGCGACAGGAGAAGCGATGAAAAGGCAAAGGAACGCCGTAATTGCGCGTTGCCCCGCGAAAAATTTGTCTGACTTTGGGAACATAATTTACTTCTCGTTCTCCGCATCGAGACCCCACGCGCCGACTCTCGCCTTCACGGCATGATTGACTGGGCCGTGACCACGCCCGAGACGAGGCGCGCATCTGATCGCATCTGTGACGAAGCGTTTGGCCGATGCAGTTGCCTCCAATAAATCCATGCCGCGTGCGAGACAGGCCGCAAGCCCTGCGGCGAGCGTGCAACCCGTGCCGTGTGTGGAGAGTGTTTCGATGCGCGGCGTGCGAAAGATTTTTTCAGCGCCCTTTTCATCGATGAGCAGATCAAAGGCATCGCCCGAAAGATGCCCGCCCTTGACGAGCACGGCGCGCGCGCCCATCTCGCGCAGAGAGTGTGCGGCGCGGCGCATGTCGGATTCATCGCCAATCTTGATTCCCGTCAAACGCTCGGCCTCCGGGATGTTGGGCGTGACGATCCGCGCAACCGGGAGCAGCTCGTCGCGCAGCGCCGCAAGCGCGTCGTCGTCAATCAAATCATGCCCCGAAGTCGAGCGCACCACCGGGTCAACGACCGGCGCGGGCAAGCTCGCTTCTCGAAACAGACGCGCAACCTCAACGATTATTTCACGCGTCGGGAGCATGCCGGTCTTTGC
>CBDUCU010000319.1:0-4951 GCA_965365725.1 uncultured bacterium
TGGGCAAAAACCCGGTCATGATCGCCACAGCAACACCGATCAGAATGGTGCTCTTGTAGGGCGTGCGGTATTTATCGTGCACCGCGCCAAAGAAGCTCTGCGGCACCATCCCATCGCGCGACATGGCGAGAAAGACGCGCGGGCCTGAAAGCATCATCACGAGCAGCACCGAAGTGATGCCCGCCACGCCCGCAATTGCGATAATTGCCTCGGCCCATCCCAACCCGACGCTCTTAAAGGCCATCGAAACACCCGCGCCCGTGTCGATCTGATGGTAAGGAACCATTCCCGTCAAGACCGCCACCACAGCGATGTAGAGCACCGTACAGATGATGAGCGAGGCGATAATGCCGATTGGCACGTCCTTGTTCGGTTGCTTAGCTTCCTCAGCATGCGTCGAGACCGAATCAAATCCGATATAGGCGAAGAAGATAATCGCCGCCCCCGCAAGCATCCCGACGGGGTTGTTGCCGACGACATCGCCCCACACTGTTTTTCCAAAGATGGTCAGGCCGCCCCAGCCGTAAGGCGCAAACCCTCCGCGACCCGTCTCCGGGTGAACGGCCGTCCAGTTGTCGGGATTGATGAAGAAAGCGCCGACGAGGATGACGAAGAGAACAGCCGCGACCTTGAGGCCAACCATCAGCGCGTTGAAGCTCGCGCTCTCCTGAATACCTTTGACGAGGATTGCCGTCACGATGGTCGTGATGATGACCGCCGGGAGGTTGACGAAACCACCCGTCCTGACGAACTCGCCGAGTTCCGCGTCGTAGATGATTGGCGCTTTGCTGATGGCCTCCGGCAAGTGGATGCCTATCTTGGGCAGAAGCGACTGAAAATAGCTCGACCAACCGTTGGCGACCGTCGCCGACCCGACGGCGTATTCAAGCACCAAGTCCCAACCGATAATCCATGCGAACATCTCGCCGAGCGTGGCGTAGGCGTAAGTGTATGCGGAGCCTGCGACCGGCACCATCGAGGCGAACTCCGCGTAGCAGAGCGCGGCAAAGACGCAAGTCAGACCGGCCACCATGTACGAGACCATCAGCGCCGGGCCGGCCTGATTGTGCGCGGCAGCGCCGGTGGCGACGAAGATGCCGGCCCCGATGATCGCGCCCACGCCGAGGCTCGTCAGTTGGACGGGGCCGAGCACGCGCCGCAAGCGGTTCTCGCCACGCGCCTCTTCGAGCAGCATGTCGAGCGGTTTAGTACGGAAAAATTGACTAGCCATTCTGGAAAGCCTCCTCGATTCCTTCCAACGGTTTATTTACTTCTTCAGTCTTAAACTTTCTAAAGCATGCGCTTCTCGCGCGGGTGGGAGTCCACACAGTCTTAACGACTCATAACTTTACAAATCTGTTTCTGGGTTCTCGGATTATACTCCGCGCCACTTCACACCGCGCAATACTTATGCGTCCGTTTCGGCACGCACCGCCGCGCCATCTGAATCCATCGGCACGCCTATCTTTCTCCAGAGAAAATAGACGGGCACGCCCGTCAGAATGATGATCAGGCCGGGCCACGTCGTCGCCGTCTGATAGACGAAGAGGACGACGAGGATGACGGACGCGCCCAGGATGTAGAGCGCGGGCACAAGGGGGTAGCCGAATGCTTTGTACGGGCGCTCGGCATCGGGGCGCGTCTGTCGCAGTCGAAAGATTCCCGCAATCGTCAGGATGTAGAAGATGAGCGCGGCTGAGATGACGTAATCGAGCAGATTGCCGTAGAGATTTCCGTAGCCCGTGACGTTGCCGAGAGCGTCGGTCTTGACCGTGCGCGGCAAGACAAGCAGCGCAGCCCAAATTCCCTGTATCACCAGACCCCAAGCCGGAACACGATTCTCGTTTAATTCGCCCGCCGAGCGGAAGAATAAACCGTCGCGCGCCATCGCCCAGTAAGCGCGTGCGCCCGCCAGAATCAATCCGTTGTTGCAGCCGAAGGTCGAGACCATGATGAAGACGGCCATCAGCGTCGCGCCGTAGCCGGGGAAGATAACGTTCGCGGTCTCCGAGGCGACGCGGTCGCTCGGCGCCGTCTGGATCGCCTCAAACGGCAGCGTCGCCAGATAAGCGACGTTCGCCAAAAGGTAGAGCGTGATGACGAGTCCCGTGCCCAAGGCAAGCGAGAGCGGGATGTTGCGACGAGGGTTTTTGACCTCGCCCGCCGTAAACGTGATGTTGTTCCACGCGTCGGCTGAAAAAAGCGAGTTGGTCTGCGCCACGCAGATGCCGACAAAAAGACCGAAGCCGATGGCAGCCGTCAGACCGTGTCCGACGTCGGCGAGGTTTGCGTTTTGTCTGACCGTCCACAGATCGCCGAAGTTTGCGCCTGCGGCCAGAGCGTTCCACCCGACGAAAAGACCCAAGAGGATGAGCGCGATCAGCGCGCCCGTCTTCGTCACGGTAAAGACGTTCTGTACGATCTTGCCCAAGCGCAAGCCCCGCGTGTTCATCCACGTCAAAAGCGCAATCAACAATACGCCGACAAGCTGCGCCGTCGAAAGCGATAAAGCGTAGCCGCCGAAGCGTACGGGGCTGATGAGATAATTCGTCTCCGACACCCAGGGCACAAGCACGCCCGTGTAGCGCGCAAATCCAATGGCGACCGCCGCCACCGTCCCCGTCTGGATGACGAGAAAAAGCGTCCACCCGTAGAGAAAGCCCCACAAAGGCGAAAAGGCTTCGCGCAAGTAAACGTATTGCCCGCCCGCCTTTGGCATCATCGCCGCCAGCTCGCCATAGCTGAGCGCGGCCATCAGCGTCAAAAGCCCTGTGACGATCCACACGACGAGCAACCAACCGGGCGCGCCCACCTGACGGGCGATGATCGAAGAGACGATAAAGATGCCGGAGCCGATCATCGATCCGGCGACGATCATCGTCGAATCGAGCAGCCCCAAGCCCCGAACAAAACCTTGCGAGGCCACCTTCTCGTCGGTCGAAGCGATTGCTTCAGCCATTTATCTTCCCTCAATCTGTTTCTTAGCTAACGATAGAGATGGACGTAAAAGATGCCGGCGGCCCTTGTCCGACGGGCTTCGCCGACACAAAAAGATTCATTTCATTTAACGATCAGCTTACGCGTGCGGAATGGCCCGGGGCTTAACAAATCTCCCGGCTAAGATTAAAGCGTACGCGCATTATAACGATTTAGCCGGATGTGTCGAGCAAGAAGTTGACCTTTCGTTGCATGATTATGCCAAAAGAGAGAAGAAAAGGATGTCGTCGAGTGCCGGGTCAGAGCCATTCGTTATTGAAGATGGTCGAGACCGGTCTTTAACACAGGGGATGCGTAAGGCGCAGGGAAGACGGCGCGACCGTTTCCGAGATAGAAGATTTCGGACTTGAAATCTCAAATCCGAAATCTTCTATTCACCTCTCTACACTCTCTGTGCCAAAACGTCCGTCGCCGAAGCTTCAGCAATCGATAGAACGTCCGCGCAAATAAGTTGCGCCGTCCTCGGCTCGCGGGTGGATCAGGCGCTGCGCACAGATTGGATAAGTTTTAGCAGAGAGTCTTTCGCATCCCCGTAGAGAAGTCCGGTGTTGGGCTTAAAGAAAAGAGGGTTCTCTATTCCCGAAAATCCTTTGCCCTTGCCGCGTTTTAAGACGAGAACCGAGCGTGCGCGATCAACTTCGAGAATCGGCATGCCCGCAATCGGGCTTTTCGGATTGTCGCGCGCGTCCGTGTTGACCACGTCGTTTGCACCGATGATGACGGCCACGTCGGTCGTCGGGAAATCTGCGTTGATCTGCTCCAATTCATAGAGCGATTCGTAAGGCACGTTTGCCTCCGCCAGCAAAACGTTCATATGTCCCGGCATCCTGCCCGCAACGGGGTGAATCGCATACTTGACGCTGACTCCTTTCTCTTCGAGAACCGAAGCCAGCTCTTGAACGGCGTGCTGCGCCTGCGCCGTCGCCATCCCGTAACCGGGGACGAAGACGACTTGATCTGCGTAGGCAAGTTGTGAAGCCGCATCTTCCAGATCGACTTCGCGCATATCGCCTTGCGCCCCTTCCACCCCGCTCGACGTTTCGCTCCCGAACGCGCCGAACAAAACGTTGGTCATCGAGCGGTTCATCGCCTTGCACATCAAGATTGAAAGGATAAAGCCGGAAAATCCGTCGAGCGTGCCCGCGATAATCAAGACGTTGTTGCCGATGGCAAAGCCTGTGGCCGCCGCCGCAAGCCCTGCGTAGGAATTTAGCAGCGACATCACGACCGGCATATCCGCCGCGCCGATCGGCATCACCAAAAAAATACCGAACAGAAAGGCCAGCCCCGTCATGACATAGAAGGCGACGTGCGCCGAGGGGTCGATAAACAGATAGACGAACAGACCGACGATGACGGCCATCAGAATCATGTTCGAGATGTTCTGCCCCTTAAAAGTCATGGGCGTTCCTCTCACCGTCCCTTGCAGCTTGGCAAAAGCAAGAAGACTTCCCGTCGTCGTCAGCGCGCCCAAGATTACTTCAAAGCCGATGGCTCCGGTCTTATAGAGTGGAAGCTCTCCGCCGTGACGGTAATACTCCGAGATGCCGACGAGCGCGGCGGCGAGCGCGCCGAACGCATGCGAGAGCGCGGTTCGCTGCGGCATTGCCGTCATCGGAACCCAGTAGGCCATCACCGTCCCGATGGTCGAACCGACTAACAGACCGGCGATGATCCATTGATAGCTGATGATGTCTTTATGTAGAAGAGTGCCGACGACGGCCAGAAGCATGCCGATTTCGGCCAGATGCATTCCGCGTCGCGCCGAATCGGGGCGAGTCATGCCCTTCAATCCGAAGATGAAGAGGATTGAGGCGATTAAATACGCAATCTCAGCAAATAAATTCATCGCGCCTTCTCCTCCTCTTTTGGTTTGAGTTCCTTCTTTCTAAACATCTTGAGCATCCGCTCGGTAATCATAAAGCCGCCGACGACGTTGATCGTGGCGCAGGTG
>CBDUCU010000320.1:0-4950 GCA_965365725.1 uncultured bacterium
TGAGCGAGCCGAACAAAAAGTACACCGTTCAATTCTTTACGACAGCCGCTTGCTCCGCTTTCGGCGGACAGGGCGAAGCGCTGCTCGCATCCTTTTTTGCAACGACCGACGCAACGGGCAAAGCGACATTGAGCGCCAATGTTGCGCCTCTGCCCGTCGGCTCTTACATCACGGCGACGGCCACAGACCCGAACAACAACACCTCCGGGTTTTCAATGTGCGCGCAGGTCGCAAATCCTTCGCAGGCGGGCACGCTGCAATTTGCTCAATCGTCGGTCAAAGTCAGCGAAAACGGCGGCAAGGCAACTCTGACCGTAACGCGCACGGGCGGCAGCTCGGGAACGGTTTCCGTCACAGCCGCGCCTGCGGGCGGCGACGGCGTGCCCGGCGTCGATTATTCGGCCGATCCGAAAACTCTCAGCTTCGGCGCGGGCGAAACTTCAAAGAGCTTTGATGTGGCGATCATCGACGACCAGATTGACAACAAAGACCTGTCTGCCGTCTTTAAGCTTCAAGATGTGACGGGCGGTGCAACCATCGGTGCGCCCGACGCTGCAACCATCATCATCGAGGACGACGACGCTCAACAAACAAACTCCGTTCAGTTCTCCGCCGCCGAATACAGCGTGCAAGAGGATTCTTCCTTTGCGGTCGTCAACGTGACGCGGACGGGCGATCTCTCGCAGTCTGCAACCGTTAATTACCAAACGCAGTCGGGCACGGCGGACGAGCGCGGCGATTTTACGACGGCGATCGGCACGCTTTTGTTTACGCCGGGTGAATCCACCAAATCTTTTGTCGTCCTGCTTACCGAAGACTCGACCGACGAGCCTGATATGGAACAGGCGACGATCATTCTCTCCAACCCTTCGGGCGCATCGCTCGGCGCACAGAGCACAGCCAAATTCATCATCATGGATGACCAGTCTGAGCCGACCGAGAATGCCGCAGACTCGGCGGAGCTATTCGTCCGCCAGCACTACCACGACTTTCTTAACCGCGAGGCGGACCCGGCGGGCCTCGCCTTCTGGATGAACGAGCTTCTTCAGTGCGGCTCGGATGCGGGCTGCCTCGATCACAAGCGGCAGAACGTCTCAGCGGCCTTCTTCCTTTCGGTCGAGTTTCAAGAGACGGGTTTTCTCGTCCACCGCACAACGCGCGCCTCTTTTGGAAAGCTTGCGCGCTATCAAGACTTCGTGCGTGATTCGCGCAGGCTTGGGCGCGACGTTATAGTCGGACAGGCCGGGTGGGAGGATCAGCTCGAAGGCAACAAGCAATCGTTCTTCGGCGCTTGGGTTGAGCAAGCCGAGTTCAAGGCGAAGTATGACCTACTGACAAACGAGCAGTTTGTTGACACGCTCTATGCAAACTTGGGCGTTGCGCCGCAAGCATCAGCGCGGCTGGCGCTCATCGATGAATTGAACGCGGGGACGGCGACGCGCCCGAAGGCCCTGCGGATAATCTGCGAGAGTGCTTCGGTCGTGCAGAAGGAGAAGAATTCAGGCTTCGTCCTGATGCAATACTTCGGCTACCTCAGACGCAACCCGGACGATGCGCCCGACGCAGACATGAGCGGCTATCAGTTCTGGCTCGGAAAGCTTGAGAACCACAACGGCGACTTTGTCTCCGCAGAAATGGTTCGCTCGTTCCTTCTCTCGGGCGAATACCGCTCGCGTTTCGGCCAGCCGTAAAATTGGAAGCTCTCGTGCGGCGCGACGCTTCTTCTCGTGTGTGCGTACGCCGTCCGCAGCCTCCTTTCGACACCTGACCGAAAAGCCCGCCGGCCCGTCGTTATCATTAACCAACGACGGGCCGGCGGGCTTTTTTGAGTTTAACTTGTGGTGCGCGAGCTTTGTTTTCAAGCTCCGCCGTGCGGCGGCGTTTTGTCCGAGCAGACGCAATATCTAAAGCGCGCGCTCAATGCTACAGAGCCTGTAGATACGCCTGCTCGATTTTGATTATTCGACTACCCACATGTCGCCGCTATTGATGAGCTTCTCAAGACTGCCGCGCCCGTGTCGTGCGACAGATGCTTCGATCTGCCCGACCATCAACGACTCGTAGCTCTCGCGCTGCACGTCGCGGAAGATGCCGACCGGCTGCGGAAAACGCGGATGCTCCATGCGCGCGAGCATAAACGCGACCGAAGGGTCTTCGACGTGCGTGTCGTGAACCAGACAATCGTCTGCGGTCAAACCCGTCTCAGAATTCAACTCGACGACTTCCGGCAGCGTGCCCTTCATGCGGATACCGCGATCCTTATTCTTGCCAAAGACCATCGGTTTGCCGTGCTCAAGATAAAGCACGTTGTCAGGCCGCTCTTTGGTCGCAGCAAAACTGTCGAACGCGCCGTCGTTGAAGATGTTGCAGTTCTGAAAGACTTCAACAAAAGAGATGCCTTTGTGACGCGCCGCCGCTTCGACGGTTGCGCCCAGATGCTTGACATCGATGTCGATGGCGCGCGCGACAAAGGTCGCTTCCGAAGCAATCGCCAGAGACAGTGGATTGACCGGATAATCGATCACGCCCATCGGCGTTGATTTCGTCTTTTTGCCAAACTCGGAGGTCGGCGAGTATTGCCCCTTCGTCAAACCGTAGATGCGGTTGTTAAAGAGGATGATGTTGATATCGAGGTTGCGACGGATGGTATGTATAAAGTGGTTGCCGCCGATTGAAAGTCCATCGCCGTCGCCCGTCACGACCCACACGCTCAGGTCTGGATTCGCCGTCTTGATACCTGTGGCGACGGCGGGCGCGCGCCCGTGAATCGAGTGGAAGCCGTAGGTATTCATGTAGTAGGGAAAACGGCTGGAGCAGCCGATGCCCGATACGAACACGATCTTCTCGCGCGGGATGCCAAGCTCGGGCATCACCTTCTGCACGTTGTTGAGGATGGCGTAGTCGCCACAACCCGGACACCATCTGACTTCCTGATCCGAAGCAAAATCTGCTTTTGTCAATTTACCCGGAGGCGGCGCAGGCGCACCCGCCACTACCGAACCCGGTTCGCTCTCAGGCGCAGGCCCGCCGCCCGAGACGTTGCCACTGATGCCGGAGACATGCGTCGTGTTTGGGCCTTTGCGCAGGATCTCGTCGCCGTTCTTTCCATTTTCGCTGTTGCTCATTACTCTCTCCTTAAATAATTGCAGACTTACAAATACTCTTCGACTTTGCGCACGATCTCTCTGATCTGGAAGGGACGGCCCTTGACCTTCGAGAAGGAGACGGCATCGACGAGATAGCGCGCGCGAATCATCGTGCACAGCTGACCGAGATTCATTTCGGGGATGATGACGGTCTCGAAATTCTTGAGCACCTCGCCCAAGTTCGATGGGAAGGGGTTGAGGTAGCGCAGGTGCGCGCTTGAGACCGGCTTTCCTTCCTCGCGCATCTTCTCGACGGCAGAAGTGATCGACCCGTAGGTCGAACCCCAACCGAGCACAAGCACTTTGCCCGACTTGTCGCCATAGACTTCAAGATCGGGTACGTCCTGCGCGGCGCGGTCAACTTTGGCCTGACGCAATCTGACCATGAACTGATGGTTTTCAGGCTCGTAGTTGACGTTTCCGGTCTCGTGCTGCTTTTCGATGCCGCCGATGCGGTGTTCGAGCCCGGGCGTGCCGGGTATGGCCCACGGGCGCGAAAGCGTCTCGTCGTTGCGCGAGTAGGGTAAGAAGTTCTCCGGATTGTCGGCAAACTTTACTTCTATTTTCGGCAGGTCTTCGATCTCCGGAACGGGCCAGGGCTCAGCGCCGTTAGCCAGATATCCGTCGGAGAGATAAAAGACCGGCGACATATATTTGAAGGCGAGGCGGACGGCTTCAATCGCCATCGTAAAGCAATCGGCGGGCGTGGAGGGCGCAAGAACGATGGCCGGGCCCTCGCCGTTTCTACCCCACACGGCCTGGAAGAGATCGGCCTGCTCGGTCTTTGTCGGGAGTCCGGTCGAAGGGCCGCCGCGCTGGACGTTGACGATGATGATGGGAAGCTCCGTCATCACGGCCAAACCGATGGCCTCTTGTTTCAAAGCAACGCCCGGCCCGCTTGTGCCCGTCACGCTGACCTGTCCGGCGAAGGCCGCGCCGATGGTTGCGCAGACGGCGGCGATTTCGTCTTCGGCCTGAAAAGTCTTTACGCCGAAATTTTTGTGGCGCGCCAGCTCATGCAGAATGTCTGATGCGGGCGTGATCGGGTACGAGCCGTAATAGAGCGGGCGACCGGCCAGTTCGGCGGCGGCGACAAGGCCGATGGCCGTCGCTTCGTTGCCCGTAATCTTGCGATACTTGCCCGGCGCAATCTGCGCCTTCTTGACCGTGTAGTGCGTGGTAAAGACTTCGGTCGTGTCGGCAAAGTTGTAGCCGGTCTTTAAGGCGACTTCGTTGGCGCGCGCAACTTCCGGGTTCTTCTTTGCGAAACGCTCGTTGATCCATTCCAGAGTCGGCTCCATCGGTCGATCATAGAGCCAGTAGAGCACGCCGAGCGCGAAGAAGTTTTTGCAGCGATCCATCTCTTTACGCGTCAGCTTCACGCCCGACTCTTGCAGCGCGCGGATGTTGACGGTCGTAATCGGCAGACGGTGAACGCGATAGCCGCGAAGCGTGTCGTCTTCGAGCGGGTTTTCGTCGTACTTGGCCTTCTTCAAGTTCTCTTTGTTGAATTCGTCCGTGTTGATGATGACGGTTCCGCCCTCTTCCAGGTCGGGCAAATTCACTTTCAGGGCAGCCGGATTCATGGCGACAAGAACGTTCGGCTGGTCGCCGGGCGTATGTATGTCGCGGCTTGAGAAGTTGAGCTGAAAACCCGAAACACCCGGCAGAGAACCGGCAGGGGCGCGGATTTCTGCGGGAAAGTCTGGCAAGGTCGAGATGTCGTTTCCGACCACAGCCGAAGTGTTTGTAAACTGCGTGCCTGTCAACTGCATACCGTCGCCGGAGTCGCCGGCAAAGCGGA
>CBDUCU010000321.1:0-4937 GCA_965365725.1 uncultured bacterium
CAAGCCCGTCCTTGCTTCGGGCGAGATACGCTGTATCGGCTCGACCACCTACCCCGAATACAAAGCGGCCTTCGAGCGTGACCGCGCGCTTGCGCGTCGCTTTCAGAAAATCGAGATCGGCGAGCCTTCCACTTCCGAGACTGTTCAAATTCTGCAAGGACTCAAAAGCTACTACGAAGAGCATCACGGCGTAAGCTACACGGACGACGCGCTGCGCGCGGCCACAGAGCTATCCGCCAAACATATCCACGACCGTTTTCTTCCGGACAAAGCCATCGACGTGATTGACGAGGCCGGGGCCGCGATGAAGCTTCTCGATGCGAATGAGCGCCCCACAGCAATCGACGTTAAAGAGATTGAGACTGTTGTGGCGCGCATGGCGAAGATTCCGCCGCGCACCGTCGCGGGTTCGGAAAAAGATCGTCTGCAGAATCTCGAAAAGGGTCTGAGAGAAGTCATCTACGGTCAGGATCACGCCGTCACACAAGTTGTCAGCGCCATCAAGCTCTCGCGTTCCGGTCTCGGTCATCCCGATAAACCAATCGGCTCGTTTCTCTTCTCCGGCCCGACCGGAGTCGGCAAAACAGAGCTTGCCAAACAGCTCGCCGTCGTTCTCGGAGTCGAGTTTATCCGTTTCGACATGAGCGAATACATGGAGCCGCACACGGTCTCGCGTCTGATTGGCGCGCCGCCCGGTTATGTCGGCTTCGATCAGGGTGGACTTCTGACCGATGCCATCAACCGCACGCCTTACGCCGTTCTCGTCCTCGACGAAATTGAAAAGGCGCATCCGAATCTCTTTAACATTCTCTTGCAGGTGATGGATCACGCCACCTTGACGGACAACAACGGTAAGAAGGCGGATTTTCACAACGTCATTCTTATTATGACGACCAATGCGGGCGCGCGAGAGATGAGCGATGCGAAGATAGGTTTTCAGAACGAAGTCGTTGCGACCAGCCGGGGGCACGGGCGCGGCGCAATCGAGCGCACCTTCTCGCCGGAGTTTCGCAACCGGCTTGATGCATGGATTGCGTTTGAGCCGCTTTCGTTTGCGACAATCGAGCGCGTCGTCGATAAGTTTGTCGGCGAAGTCCGCGCGCAACTCTCGGCTAAGAACGTTTCTATCGAGCTAACCGAAGAAGCGCGTCGCTGGCTTGCCACGCACGGCTACGACAAACAGTTTGGCGCGCGTCCCATGTCGCGGCTTATCCAGACGGAGATCAAAGCTCCGGTTGCCGAAGAGGTTCTTTTCGGAAAGCTTCAGGCGGGCGGAACGGTGCGGGTTGAAGTCGCGGGCGACAAGCTCAGTTTACAGTTTGAATAAGAACACGGACGGAAACGCGGATTTGGCGGATTCATACAGGTTGCTCTGTATGAATCCGCCAAATCCGCGTTCTGTCTCTCTCTCTTCGTTCACACAACGCAAAAAAGCTTCGTTGCGGTTGTTAGACTACTCTTGCAAACTCAGTCTTCATGCTCTGACGGCTCAAATGCTTCGGCTCCGGGCAACCGCCCGACAAGACGCGCCGGATCATGAATCAGAAACGGCAGGTGTTGCGGGCAAATCCAGAACAAGCCCTCACGGTATTCAAGTCTTATTAACGGAATCACATCCGAGCCGCGATCACAGGCTACACACACTTTCGTCTCTTTCTCTTTACTCACCTTGCTCCTCTCTTTAATGCCTCAAAGATTATTACCATTGCTCAATCGACGCTTTCACATTCAACGCAAGCACAGGCATCGATGTAACTCTACTTAGATTTCTTTACCTTTCTCAACAGTAGAGTATCCAAACTCTACTTCCCGCCGCCCGTCAGAACGTATTCGACGACATAGCGGCGTAGCTTGTCGCGGTTCTGTTTGAGATAGGCGGAATGGTCTCTGGCTATGCCTTCATCGGCGCGTGCAATCAGAATATATGCTTCGAGCAGCCCTTCGTCGTTGAGCTTCTTTAATTTCTGCAGCGAGGGGCTGAGCGTTTTTGTCTTCTTGTCGCTCGTCGCCATTGCAAGCACGCTGCGAAGTGCGTCTGCTTCCTCGTCGAGCGTATGCCGATATCTTTTCTCTTGCGGGAAGGTCTTGGCAAATTTTTCTTTGCGCCAGGTCGAGCGCGCTAGGCCGTAAGACAGCCATGCAAACGAGCCGTCGTCTTTGCCGCCGAGCAGCGCCGATGCGTTGAGGTCGATCTTGACGTCGCCTTTTTCGTCGAAAGAGACGCTGGTTGGGATGTCTATCTCGGGGTGCGCAAGCTTTGTGTTTGTGGCGCGCGCCCACTGCGACAGTCCGGCGACGGGAAAGCGGCTGTAAGGCTCTGTGATGTATGCTTCGACGTAGCGGTCGCGCGCCTTGTCAAATTTTTTCTGTTTCATCAAAGGCGTGGCCGAATAGCGATACGCCGTCTCGCGGTTTGGGTTGATGGCGATGGCTTTTTGATACCAGACTTCGGCCTGCTCGTAGTCGCCCTTGTGCGTGTAAACGTCGCCGGAAAAGAGTGCGGCTTCATAGATTTTCGGGTCGAGCTGCAGAGCCTGTTGATAAATCTTGAGCGCGTCGTCGAGCTTTCCTTGCGAGAAAAAGGATTCGGCATCGACCATCAATTTGTTTGCCTCGATGTTTTGAGAAAACGCTCTGCCTTCAGAGCCGTCCGGCGGAAGACTTTGAATCAACGCGTCAACCAACGGCTCTCTGTTGCCCAACTCTTTTGATTTGATAAATGCGTTGCGCGCACGCACGCGCACGGCCCTGCGCGCAGCGTCGTCCTTCATCGTGTTCGCCTGTGCAATCAGAGCGAAGCCCAGATAATAATGGGTCTCAAGATCGTTTGGCTCTGCGACCAGAAGCTTTTCCAGAAGCGGCAGAGCTTCGATATATTTCTGCTCTTTGACCAATTGCGCGGCACGTTCTTTTAACTGCTGCGTGTTGTCGTCCGTCTGTGCTTGCGGTGAAAGTACGGGCGCGAATGCCAATAGGCAGAAAAAGAGTAGCGCGAAAACAGTAGAGGTTTTGTGCAAGCTGCGTGGGGCCATATTCGACTCCTTAAAAGATTTCATGCTGCAAAGCTTTCCGTCGCTAAACGCGTCTCACCAACGGTGAAAGGCGGGATGGCCGGGCTTGACGGCGACAAAAGTCCCGCTTCCCCGCGCGCAGATTTTATCCTGTGCAATCAGCTCGCCTTCAACCTGCGCGCGGTCGTCTTTAGATTCAATGATGCGCGCGACTAAACGGACGGGCGCATCGGTCGGCGTTGGTCGAAGAAACTTGACCGAGTAGTCGGCAGTCACCGTGCAGGGCGGATGGTCGAGTCCGCCGCGTTGCATGAGATGATGGCTGGCCGCCCAGTTGAGATGACAGTCTAAAAGCGCGCCGATGATGCCGCCGTTGAGCATGCCCGTAAACGCCTCGTGATGTTTTTCAGGTTGCCACTCGGCAACCCATTCGTCGCCGCGCGCAAAGCTGCGGATACGCAAGCCCTTGTCGTTTGCCGGGCCACAGCCAAAACACGCGTTTGTGGGCGCGTAAGTTTCCTGAAGGCTTTTCTCTTCCATAAAAAAGTTGACCGTTGTCCGTCTTCCGTTGTTTTCGTTTCGCGACCTGAGCGATCAAATACAAATGCCGAGTTGCCCAAAACAAACAAAGGACAAAGCACAATTCATTTAATCAATCGGCGGGTCGTCCGCAGTGGCCGGCTCGCCGTTGCGGTCGGCGGCGCGGATGATTCCTGTCTCGTCCATGAAGAATGAGCGGCGACCCGTCTTGCCATACTCTTTGGGAGTGACGACGACCGTGTATTTGTCGCCTGCGGCTATGAGCGCGACGTTGTAACCGGACTTCTCAAGAGCCTGTTTGTTGAGCGGGCTGTAATCGTACTCGTAATCTTCTTCATCCTTGCCGGGCGTTTTAGGTTTCGGCTTGGGAAGCAGCTCATCAAATGATGCGTAGCTGCCCTTGCCCTTTGTCTGTTTGTGCTCGTCCTGTGTGCTGCGTATGTGCATGAGCATCGAGAGTGCCGCCTGCTCGCCCTGACGGATGGGCGCAACCTTGCGGTCGAGTGCTGCACCGAGCGCGAAGAATTTGAAGAGCGACATGGGCAGGCGCAGCTCGTGCAGCAACTCTCCTCCGCCCTCGTTTGTGACGGCGTAAGTAGCCGCCTGCGGTTTGATATTGAGCCGCGCAAGCGTCTGCACAACTTCCGGGTCGTTCGGGTTCGACCACTTTGTAATCTCTTCGAGTAGGTTATCGATAAGCGCGCGCGACACATATGCTTCGGCAAGTTTCATACGCGGCTCCCAGGCCGTAGCCGTACGAAAGCGCTCGTCTGCTGAGAGCACGCCCTGCGTAGAAGACGATTCGACGACGCGTTTGATTGAGGCTGCGTCCCAAGAAAGCGCGAGAAAATTTCCGATGTATGCGGCTGAGAGCACGCCGTAAGTTTTGATCTCGACTCCGGCATGATTAATCGTCTGTTCCTGCGCGACGATGGATTTGAGACCGGCAAGTTCGAGTATGCGCGGCAGCATGCGCTCGACGGCTTCCGGATTGTTGAGCGCGACGAGCAAGACAGGCTCTTTGCCCTCGTCCTTTTTCTCTTTCCCGCGTCCATGATTGTATTTGAAATCGCCCATGAACCACTTGAGCGGGAAACTGACGGCGACTTCGTTGCCGACCGCCGGAATAAAATCTTCTTTGATCTTAAAGCCGAGAAGTTTTTCAGCCGCTTCGATGCTCTTTTCCGCGCTGTTCTCCTCTTCCTTCTTTATCGCTTCCGTCTCCGGCGCCCCCACTTCAACCGAAGCCTGTCTGATTCGCGCGTTGCTTTCGTCCAACGAGAGGATGACGCGGTTATAAATCTGCGTCAGATCAAGCGAAGCGCTGATAAAGACATCCGTGTCGGCGGGGACGATTGATGCGGCCTGCGACGTAAAGAGCGGCCC
>CBDUCU010000322.1:0-4936 GCA_965365725.1 uncultured bacterium
GAGGCAGGAACAGACGACAAACATTGGTGCGACAGAGAGCGGCAGAGAAGCAGAGCCTTTGATGCGGTCGCCGAAAAGGATGGCGGCGCTATGGAGCGATCTAATCGAGGGATTTCGTTACGTTGGCGCACGACCGGGCTTGCGACTGATTCTTCTCTGCTCGGTCGTTGTCAGTCTGTTCGGAGCGCCATACCTTGTGCTGACTCCATATATCGCACGCGACGTGCTCGGCTGGGACGAGGCGGGGCTTTCGCTTTTGATGGGCACAGCCGGTGCGGGTGCTTTGTGCGGTGCTCTGGTAGTGGCCTTTCTTGGAGATGTCAGACGAAAGGGGCGCTTTATTCTTCTGAGCGCGTTGACGGCCTCCGCTTGCCTTGCGGCCTTTTCACTCTCGTCGCATCCTCTGCCTGCGCTCGCATCGCTTTTCGGCATCGGGTTCGCAATGGTCTGCTTTTTCGCCGTCGCCAACACGATGCTGCAACAGCTCGTCACAGACGAGATGCGCGGGCGCGTGATGAGCATGTGGATTTTGACGTTTATCGGAACGATGCCGCCGGGCAGCTTTCTCGCCGGGGCATTGGCCGAGAGGTTCGGTACTGGATGGACGCTTGGCGGGGGCGGCCTAATCATCGCCGCCTTTGTCATTCTGGTGGGCCTGCCCAACAAACGACTACAAGAAATCTAACGCATTTAGCCGGGAGCGCAGCCAGGGATGCCTGCGCTCCCGGCCCATAAGCTAAGGTCGCATCCGTTTTTTGTTGTTGGTTTGTTTTGAGCTCGTTGCTGTTGCGCTCATCGTTGAAGGCATCGGCACAGGCATGGGCGTTGTCCAAAAAGCGCGGCTTTCGCCCTGCATCCAATCGTCCGGTACGGCGCTCAACGTCGGCATGATGCGATAGATGTTGACTTCGCTATTCATCAGCGATTCGCCGGTGAGCTTGGTCAGGTCGTTCATCTTGTCGCCGATGGCCTTCATATAGCCTGCCATCTGCGCGGGTTCAGGGTTCATCTCGCGCATCGTCTTTTCAGACCGAAGAGTCAGGAAAGTTCCGGCCAGCGCCCCGCCCATTATGCGATAGGTGACGAAGTGCATATCGGTCTTCGCCTCTTTGTGCGCGCTGATGACGATATTTCCTGCCTTCATAAAATTCTGTTCCTGACCGGGGCGGACTCTCCATGTCAGTACCTCTACAAATCGCATGTCTGCGAGTCCGTTTGCACGCGGGTTGTAGCTCAGGGAATCGACGCGCTCGGCAAGCATGCTTGTTTGCACAGTGTGCAGGTCGTCGTTGATGCCGGGCTGAGGAACGGGGTGCTCGGCGTTGATTCTGTTGAAGAACGCGTTCATCTCGCCGGGCCGCGTCATCCAGCGAACTGTGTCCATCTGATATTTATCAACCTCGTCGCGCGAGGCACAGGGGAAGAGATACATCACCTCGTTTATGTTGCCCGCAACAGGCGTAAGACCGATGCGATAATAACGCGTCTCGCCGCTAACGCCCTTTGCGTTTGTGAGCAGGCGCGCGAAGTTGTTTCCCTGTCGTGCGTGTTGGTCAAACGAGCCGGGTTTGAGCAGTTCGCGTTCGATGTAGAGATACTTGGGCGGGCCAGTCATTGCGGCCTGCGCGAGGGCTTGCGAAGCACACATCAAGAGAAGACAGAAGGCAAAAAGCGTGGTCAGAAATTTTTTCATTTGATGCCCACCTCCAGAAGGGCATGGTTGGAAGGGGAGAGCAGCCGAGAGTTGTCCGAGACCTTGTAGAACTACGGGCGAGGCAAAAAAGCTTGTGGCGCGCGTCTAAACGCTTGAATCTACGGTCGGCGCGGAGAAATGGATTGCCGGGGATTGTTTTGAAGCGAGCGTGCGATTAAATAGTAACGTCTTCAACCGCATATGTTTTGCTTGGCGGCGGGAACATATTTCAAAAGCGCTGCGAAGTCAACGTCGCGGCGTGTTTAGAGTGTTATTTGTGAATTGAGATTCAGGATGAAAAACTGTCTGCGTCTGCGACGGCAAAATGCCGACAGGCATTTCGCCTCAAGAGTAAATTGGGCTTCAAAGAGAGGCGCGCCGCAAGAATCCCAAAAGCCTTGCGTTCTTATGTCGGATGGATATTTATCTATCAAGATTGAATCAGAGACGAGTATTTGAGGAGAAAAGAATGCGAACCGCGAAAGATTTTCTGTGCATGTTCTTCGGCATTCTGTTGATTGCGCTTGCGACGGCGACCGTCAACGCGCAGGGCGTGATTATTCCGCGACCGTGCGAGCGTTGCCCGCCGCGCCCGCCTCTGCCGCGCCCCGTGCCGCTTCCCCCCTCTCTGCCCGTCAAATCAATCAAGATCGACACGAAAATTGTGGGGCAGGTGGCAACGACGCACGTCGAACAAGTCTTTCGTAACGACACCGATGCGACGCTCGAAGGCACATATTTCTTCCCCATACCTGAAACAGCTTCGATCTCTGAATTTGCCATCTGGGACGGCGAACGCAGGCTCGTCGGAGAAGTGCGCTCGCGCGAAGAGGCGCGCAGAATCTACGACGAGATCGTCCGTCGCCAACGCGACCCCGGTCTTTTGGAATACGCGGGCCGAGACCTTTTTCAAGCCAGCATCTTTCCCATCCTGCCACGCTCGGATAAGAAGTTGGAATTGACTTACACACAAGTCCTCAAGGCCGAATCCGGCACGGCTTCGTATCGCTATCCGCTCGGCACAGGGCGCAACGCATCGCGCATTACGGGCACAGTCTCAGCCAGCATCACGCTCGAAGCGCGCGAACCCCTGCGCAACATCTATTCGCCGACGCATGAGACAGAAGTTGCGCGCGAGGGCGAGCGGCGCGCCCGCGTCTCCTTTGAAACTAAAGCGGGACAAGAGCCGCGCGATTTTCAACTCTTCTACACGCTGACGAAGGAAGACTTTGGCCTGACGCTTCTGACGCACCGCGAGCCGGGCAAGCATGGCTATTTTCTTCTGATGATCTCGCCCAAGGACGATTTGCGCGAGCAGGAATATGCGTCAAAAGACATCGTCTTTGTGCTCGACACGTCAGGCTCGATGGCCGACGCGGGCAAGATGGAGAAGGCGCGCGCCGCGCTTCTTTTCGGCGTGAGAAGTTTGCGCGACGGCGACCGCTTCAACGTCATCAACTTTGCGGGCGAGGAGCATTTGATGGCATCCGGACTGGTTGCCGCAGATGCTGCGGGACGCGCGCGCGGCGAGGAGTTCGTAAAATCTCTGCGCGCGGTCGGCGGCACCAATATCAACGGCGCGTTCGTTGCGGGGATGCGGCAGTTCGAGCCAAACGACCGCCCGCGCATGCTCATCTTTATGACGGACGGTCTGCCGACGGTTGGCGAGACAAATCCGCAGCGCATCGTTGAAAACGCGCGTGCGGCGCGCGTCAGCGGCGTGAGGGTCTTCACCTTCGGAGTCGGCTACGACGTAAACGCACCGCTACTTGACAAGCTCGCTGCCGAGAACGGAGGCGTTGCCGATTACGTCGAGCCGAAAGAGGACATCGAAGTCAAAGTTTCGAGCTTCTTCTCAAAGGTCAACTATCCCGTGCTGACAAATCTTCAGCTCGACATGGGGGGCGTTGAAACAGACCTCGTCTATCCGCGCGAGCTGCCCGATCTGTTTCGCGGCACGCAAATCATGCTCATCGGACGCTACCGCAACGAGCGCGAGCTGCGCGGCACACTCCTGCGTCTGAACGGAAGGACGGGCGCAGACCTGCGAACCTATTCATTCGACAATCTGCGTTTTCCCGTCGAAGAGCGCGAAAACGATTTTCTGCCGCGCTTGTGGGCGACGCGACGCGTCGGTTGGTTGATGGAGCAGGTGCGTACAAATGGCGAATCGCAGGAGCTGCGCGACGAGATTGTTGACCTCGGCACGCGCTACGGCATTGTTACGCCCTACACTTCATACCTCGCGCTTGAAGACAATGCCGTCGTGACGCGCGACGGGCAGCCGGTGACGACCTCTGACGCGATGCGACGCGATAGACCGTCGCCTGCCGCCGCGCCGTCAGGCCGTAGAGTGCGGGGCAACGTCGCCGGAGCAGGGACGGTTGCCAACGAGCCGCCGGCACCGCCGAGGGAGATGGCGAAAACGGGTGAGTTTGCCGTACGGACGAGCCGTCAAACGCGCGCTCAACAAGAGGCCAAGCGTGTGGTTGATGATAGCGACGAGAGTACGGGAGCGGGCACGGTGCGCAAGGTTGGCGACAAGACCTTCTATTTGCGCGAAGGCGTGTGGGTGGACGCCGAGTTTAAGCAAGAGGCGCGATTAGCGGAAACAGCGCTGATGTTTGCAAGCGAAGAGTACTTCGCGCTCGTCAAGCGCGAGCCGGAGCTTGCGCGCTACTTCTCGCTCGGCGAACGCATCGTCGTCGTCTTCAAAGGGCGCGTCTATCGCGTCAATGCGGCGACAAAGTGATGTTAGAGGTTGGTCAATAGCTGGAAAGAGTGGTAAAGGCGACGGCTCGTAATCTGATTGCGGGCCGTTGCCTTTACTTGTATCCACAGCGCAAGTTCGTGTACAAACTTGAGAGCAATCTACACCACAACACTTTGCATGAGAGTTAACAGAATGAGCCGGAAGATCTTCGCCCGATGGTTGAAAGCCTCGCTTTCTCTACTCCTCTTTTTTGTCGCTTACACTTCTGCGCAAGAGGGAGAAGGATGGCGCGGCCAACAGCGCGGCGAGGCGGGGAAGGATTTGAACACGGTCTTTTTCGTCGATACCAAACGCGGATGGGCGGCGGGCGACGGCGGCGTAGTCGTTCGCACGGAAGATAGAGGACGCAGTTGGGTGCGCCAATCGCTCGGCACGTCCGACGCAATCAACGACATCTATTTTCTCGACAAGGAAGACGGTTACCTGCTCGCGGGCAATGTCGACTACAAGCCGGTGGAAATCGTCGTCGA
>CBDUCU010000323.1:0-4922 GCA_965365725.1 uncultured bacterium
CGTCAACCGTATGGATGCCGAGCCGATAGACTTCCGCATCGGTCTCTTCGTCATAGAGTTCCATGTTGCGCGACGCGTCAACCACCGCCAACGCGCCCGCGCCCGTCCCCGTCCCATAAGAGACCGTGCCCTCGTAAGAGACCGGCCACACGACGACGCGCGCCCTCTCAAAGCTCGACAACTCCTCGTCGTCGATGCCGCCGAAATTCATTGGAAGTTGAGCTGATTCAGACATGCGGACAGTTTAAGAAGATGAGAGGGCAGAGACAAGCTGAGAACGCGCAATACTGATGTTATAATGCGCTCATGAAAATCTTGAATTTCACGGTCGTCATGACACCGGATGAAACAGGTGGGTATGTGGTCACTTGTCCAGCGTTGCCGGGCTTGGTGACAGAGGGCGACACGCTTGAGGAAGCGCGCGAGATGGCATCAGACGCTATTCGCGGTTACATCGAAAGTCTTCAGAAAGACGGCCTGCCCCTTCCCAGCGACAAACCTATCGTTGAAGAATTAACGGTCGAGATTGCCTGAGCTGCTGCCTCCCGTCAAAGCAAATTCACAAACTCTTCAACTGTCAGACCCGCCTGTTTGATGATTGTCCTAATCGTACCCGGCTTCAAATCCTTGTTGTGATAAGGCACGGTAACTCTTAAGCCATCCTTCTTAAGAATGTAATGGCTTCCTGTTGTGTGGTGAATATTGAAGCCATTGCGCAAAAGCGTCTTGATGACTTTTTTGGGTCTTACGGTGGGAAGTTTTTCAGCCATATCTAAACCTCACAAACAAAAATACCAGGCTAAAAACAAAAAAAGCCCGCCGATTGAAGGCGACAAACTAATGTGGCCTGAAACAATCGGCGGGCGGGTTCTTTTTGAAGCGGCCCTAGATTCTTTTTTCAATGAACGACGCTGTTCGTATTGCGTCCTTCATACCTCACATTATACCCGGAAACTCACGCTCGACGATCTCTTTTTTGATGAGACCTGCTCACGGCACTTCGACCATCAAATCGCGTCCGGCGAAGGTAAAGGTCGGGCGCTTGCGACCCTTCATATACTTGGCGGCGGTTTGCGAAAGCGAAGTGATGAGAATGGGAAGCGCGATGGTTGCGTCGCAGTTGACATAAGCCGTTGCAGCGCCGCGTTGGAGCTTGCCGAAAACGAGCGTGTCGTCTGATCCCATGCGGCTGCTCGGCTGTTGCGCCGAAGGCGAAATCTGAATGCCGTATTTGTGGCCGCGCGACGGTTGTTTGATGATCGTGGCAGAGGCTTCCATCTGTTGCAGAAAGCTTCGGGAGGTTCCGCCGCCGATGTTGATAACGCCTGTCACGCGCGAGCGAGCGGAAATCTGCATCATGTCGAGAATGTCCTGGGCTAAATCAAAACAGAAACTGTTCTTCTTCTCGAAGCGCGCGCCCGCAATCCCGACCGTGATTGCGCTGTCTGAGATGGTCGGGCAAAAGATAGGCACACGAGCTTTGTAAGCGGAGGTAAGCAGCCCGTCGTCGGTTGCAATCTCAGCCAGCTCGCGCCCCAAAAGATGCAGGAATTCGCGCGTTGAATAGGCGCGCGTCTGGTCGAGCTGGTTGGTAAAACCACCGACCCATTCGTCAGCCTCTCGGTATTCCTCTTCGCTCGCAAGTACGTCCCACATGCGATTGATCAATGCCGATTCAAGCTCGGCTTCGGTCATCGCCGGGTGCGACTGGTAGTGATGCCGGCCCAGAGTTTCGTGCAGATCGTGAAAGAGCATCGGGCCGGAGCAGACGAGCACGTCAACAAAGCGGTTCTTGATAACGTAAGCCAAAAGCCTTCGCATCCCTGCCGGAATAAGCGCGCCTGATGCGGCGACGATGACGGTCGTGTTGTCGCCGAGCATGTCGAGCCAGATGCGATGCGCCTCGGCTAGTTGACGCGCGCCCAGACCTGCGCCTTCCATCTTTTCCAGCAGCCCCGCTACCGAACGGTCGCGGTCAACCTGTATGGGGCGCATCGGCGCGGTCAGATACTTTGTGGCTCTCGGCTTTCGTTGGGTCACCATATTTTCAGAGTGATGAGTAATGAGCGATGAGTGATGAGTAAGAAGCGGTCTTTACTCGTCACTCGTCACTCATCACTCATCACTTTCTCCTTTTATCGTCCTTGCCGTTGACCGACAGGTACGTGTATGCGTTGATGCGCGATTCGTAGAATTCGACCATCTTCGCGCCTTCAGCTTCGGTTAATTCGCTGCGCTTGACGCGCTGTGCGATCTGGCGGCGGAAGCCGTCGTGGAGCTGTCCGCGCTCGTAGCGCGCGCGTTCCAATGCTTCGCCGACGGTCGTGCCCTTAACTACCTTTTTGATGAGGTAGCCGTCCTCGTCGATGTGTATGTGCGCCTCGTTGGGCGCGCCGAAGAGGTTGTGGTTGTTGCCCATCACCTCCTGGTAAGCGCCGACGAGCGTAAAAGCGATGTAGTAAGGCTCGTCCTTGATAAGCTTGTGAAGCTCCAAGACCTGCTTGACGTCGTGCAGATCGACAAACTTATCGACCACGCCGTCCGAGTCGCATGTGATGTCGCAGAGCGTGGCGTATTCGGTCGGCGGTTTGTTCAAGCGATGAATCGGGACAATGGGGAAAAGCTGGTCGAGCGCCCAATGGTCTGGAACGGAACGAAAGACAGAGAAGTTTGTCAGAAACTTCGAGCGCAAAAGCCTTCGCAGATCGTCAAACTCTTCGGAGACGTATTTGGCTGCCTGCGCATAGCGGTCGGCCCTCTCGCAGATGTCCCAAAAAAGCACCTCGCCTTTGGCGCGGTCTTCCAGAGAGATCAGACCGAGATTAAAGAGCGTAAAGAGTTCTTCGCGATGTTCGAGCGCGTCGTGATAAAACTCACGGTAATTTTTGGGGCCGATTGATTCGCGCAAGTCCCCAAGCTCGATGACGACTTGCGGGTCGTCGTCGTCAATCCCCATCGGCGTGATCTCTTCAACCTCGGTTTCGACTTCGTCAATCACATTGGTGACGAGGATCGCGTGATAGGCCGACAGATAACGACCCGACTCTTGAATGATCGTCGGGTGCGGGACGTTTTCGTCGTCGCAGACCTGCATGATCGTATAGACCACGTCGTTGGCAAATTCTTGCGCCGAGTAGTTGGCCGAAGAATCAAAGGCGGTCTTTGAGCCGTCGTAGTCAACGGCCATGCCGCCGCCCACGTCCATCATGTCGATGGGCACCTTCATCTGATAAATCTTGGCATAGACGCGCGCGGCCTCTTTCATCGCGTTCTTGATGCGCTTGATGTCGGTGAGCTGCGAGCCGATGTGGAAGTGGAGAAGTTTGAGCATCTCGACGCGGCCAGCTTCCTGCAGCTGCTGGATGACTTCGAGAATCTCCGTCGTCGTCAGTCCAAACTTCGCCGCTTCGCCGCCCGATTTCTCCCAGCGTCCGGAACCTTTCGAGTAGAGCTTGACGCGGATGCCGATCATCGGCAGGTCGCCGTCTTCATATTCATCAAGCAGCCGCAGAATGTGACCAAGCTCCGAAAGTTTTTCGATGACGATGACGACGCGCTTGCCCGCACGCGCGCCGGTAAAAGCGAGACGGATAAACTCTTCGTCCTTAAAGCCGTTGAGCACGAGAAGGGAATCGGCAGACTGCTCCATGGCGAGCGCACCGTAAAGCTCGGCCTTTGATCCGGCCTCAAGGCCGAAGTCGTAGCGCGAGCCCTCGCGCAAGTATTCTTCAACGACCGCACGGTTCTGGTTAACCTTCATCGGATAGACGCACATATGCGTCCCCTGATACTCGTATTCGCGTATGGAGTTGCGGAAGGCGCGCTGGAGCTTGCGGACCTGCGCGGTGACGAGTTGGGGAAAGCGCAGAAGGATTGGCGCATGGATGCCGCGCCGCGCCAGATCGTCGATGATCTCTTTTACATCTGCGCCGCGCCCCTGCTCGTTCTCCGATGGATAGACGACGAGGTTTCCCTTGCGATTGATGCCGAAGTAACCGGCTCCCCAATTTTCGATGCCGTAGGTTTCGAGCGTCTGTTCAATGGCGGTGGTCAACTTCTTGGGTCTCCTGCCTCCCCTTAATAGGTGTTCGTCGTCCTCAAAAGACCTCAGCGGTCAACCCCTTCTGGTGTCGAGTGCCGTTGGCGGACAGTTTTGTTTGAATTCGAGATGGGATAACTTAGACGCGCAATTTAACAAAAAACAGAGGGCCGGTCAAAAACTATTTTTTGCGCCCTCAATAGTTTGCGCGCCGGATAATTCATCGTCGCAGAAAGGTTTAGCCGCGCCGGGGATATAAACAAGGTGGCTACATGGCTCTGAAATAAAACTGTGAAACCTTGACAGCCCTGTGCGCGCAGCTATAATGCCTGCTTTTTACAGCGTCCGAACGCTTTTGCATGACGACTCGGACACCCTCCCGCAAATTCCCAACGCAATTTTTGCTGCCGACCGGCGGCCAACCCTTTCAACCCTCCAAAACTTTTAGGAGACATTATGAACGCTAAGACTGTCTTGAAGTATTCAGAAGACAACGGGGCGAAGTTCGTCTCGGTGAGATTCACAGACCTCGTCGGCGCATGGCACCACTTGACCTATCCCATCCACGAACTCTCCGAAGACACCTTTGAGGACGGCTTCGGCTTTGACGCGTCATCTTTGCGCGGCTGGGCCTCGATTCACGAATCCGACATGCTGCTCATACCGGACGCTGGCCGCGTCTGGATGGACCCGTTCTCGGAGGAGCCGACGCTCTGCGTTATCGCCAACGCGGTTGACCCGATAACGAAAGAGGGCTATGGGCTCGACCCGCGTTCGGTTGCGCGCCGTGCGGAGAGCTATCTGCGCTTTACCGGAATCGCAGACACGGTCTATTTCGGCCCGGAAGCCGAGTTCTTCGTCTTTGACGGCATTGAGGTGCGCA
>CBDUCU010000324.1:0-4919 GCA_965365725.1 uncultured bacterium
ATTTGCAAGGGCGACTTGAGGTGACGACCGGCTACGACTCAATCGACGTTTATCTTTCGGGCCGCGCTGAAGAGTTTGAACGACTTGTCGAGATTATCCGCAATGCCGTTTTGAGCAATCAGCTTTCCGACGAAGTGTTCAACCGTCTGCGCGACGCGCGTTCAAAGACGGTGCGTGAGCTTGGGGTTTCGTCGGAGACGATTGCCGACCGAGCAATTTCAGCACGACTCTATGGAACGTATCCTTACGGCAGGCTCACAATGGGAACTCCTGAATCGCTCGCGCGTATCGAGCGCAGCGACGTGCTGCTCGCGCGTGAGAGATTTTTGAATCCTGCTAATGCCACGCTCGTCATCACGGGCGGCATCGAGCACCGACGCGCTCTACGCGCTGTGCGACAATTTCTCGGTGCGTGGCGAAGGGCCGATCAAATTGTTCCAGCAACCTTTCGCCAGCCCGAAGCGGTTGATATGCGCACGCTCGTCGTCGATGTGCCGGGTACGCCTGACGCACAGATTCGTCTGGCCGCACGCGGCCTATCGCGCAGTGATAAAGACCTCGCGGCGGCGCTCGTACTTGCTGAACTGGCGCGCGCACGCTGGCTCTCTACTGCACCGGAGTTGAAGGGTAAGCCCGTACACGTCAGACACAACGCATACTCTCTGGGCGGAACTTTTCAGATGGGCGCCAGCGTCCCGCCCTCAGTCGCCGCAGCCGCGCTCGATTCGGCGCGAAGGGTGATTGAGTCACTCTCTAAAACACAACCGAACGCAACCGAATTAGAGAGCGCAAAGAGCGCGGTTGTTGCCGAGCTTAGCAAACAATCTGAAAGGCCTGAGCGTGAAGCCGATGTCTGGCTCGACGAGCAGAGCTACGGCGGCGCATCGTCAACCCTTCCGTCGCTCATGCGCGCGCTCGCTTTAGTCACATCTGCCGACGTGCAGCGCGTCGCCGCGCGTCTCTTCTCGACGCAGGTGGCGACGGTCGCCGTTGGAGAGGCGGCTACTTTGAAAAGCGAGATGGCGCGTATTGGCGCGGTCGAACTCTTTGATCCAAACGCGCCGAAAGAGACCGTCAAGCCTTCAACACCATCACCTCTAAAATCTCCGACAGTGCGGCGGCCATAGTCGATTTACAAATAAAACGCAAAACATCCGCAACCAAAGCTCTACCCGTCAAAGGCATATTTGTGTCAGCAAATCATCCCCGGCAAGAGATCGTGCAGACCGAGCATTCCCGAAGAGTCCGGCAAATGTTTAGCCGGATTTCTGCTCGTTACGATCTTTTGAATCATCTTCTCTCTGCCAACATAGACAAGCGTTGGCGCAGGCTTGTCGCCGAACGTCTGCGGCCCGCGCTTGGGAAGGATAGTTGCGTCCTCGATGTGGCATGCGGGACTGGCGATCTTGCGTTTGCCGTGCAAGCTGCCGCGCCCGCCTCGCGCATCGTCGGTACGGATTTTTGCCGCCCGATGCTTGAAATCGCCGCGCGCAAAACTTCAACTGTGGGGCGCGCGATTCCCTTTGTCGAAGGCGATGCGCTGAGTTTGCCGTTTGCCGAGAAGACTTTTGATGCGGTGACAATCGGCTTTGGCCTGCGAAATTTGTCGAGCGTCGAAGAGGGATTGCGCGAGTTGTTGCGCGTGCTCAAACCCGGCGGAGTCGTCGCCATACTTGAGTTTTCAACACCGGTCGTGCCGGGCTTTCGCGCTCTTTTTCAGTTCTACTTTTCGCGCGTGCTGCCCTTTATCGGCGGCGCTTTGAGCGGGTCGCGCGTGGCTTACGAATACTTGCCCGATTCGGTGAGGAAGTTTCCCGATCAGCAACGATTGGTAAGTATGATGCGCGATGCAGGGTTTGAAGAGGTCAGGTTTGAAAATTTGACGGGCGGGATTGCCGCGCTGCATTTGGGTCGTCGTCCAAATTAGCCAGCGCCGCCGTGCCTGAGATTGGTTGCGTTGCTTTAACGTCGCAACCTCAAACGTAGCCCGACGGGTTCGCCGTTCGGTGGTTGTCGGGGCCGCCGTGCGGATTGGTCTCGTCGGGCTACGTCTTTTTACAGTTGATCCAACACTGATTGACGCGGATTTGATGGATTTGCATCGATCAAACAATGTCAATCTACAAAATCCGCGTTTGTCCACGTCCCCTCCTTTTTTATCCTATCTGTATTGATGACGGCGGCTGACTGTTTGTCGCTTCAAGTGCTATCATCATCCACGCCATACCAAATTTTAATCGTCGCGCATATCGATTGTTGAGCGAATGAAGCACAAGCTTCTTGAATTTTTACGTCGCGCGTTCTTGCTTTTGCTCGTCGTGTGGACGGTCGTCTCGCTGGTCACAATCTTGATCGAGCTTGTGCCGGGCGACCCGGCAACTGCCATTCTCGGTGATCAGGCGCGCCCCGAAGACCTTGCAGATTTTCGCAAGCGGCACGGGCTTGACCGTCCAGCCTTTTTCTTTACCTTTCCCGAAGATGCGAGCGGCAACAGGGGCTTTCAGTGGCACGGCGCAGACAATCGCTACGTCGAATACTGGCGCTCGATTCTTTCCGGCGACATGGGTCTTTCGTTTCGCACTGAAAGGCCCGTGCGCGAGCTGATCTTTTCGCGCTACGGCGCGACCATCCAACTCGCCATTGCCTCGCTCATCGTCGCCGTTTCTATCGCCGTGCCCTTAGGCGTTCTGGCCGGTCGCAATCGCGGCAACTTAATCGACAACTCGCTTTCGGTCGTCGCGCTGATCGGCATCAGCTTGCCCGGTTTTGTGCTTGGCCCACTGCTGATGTTTTTCTTCGGCGTGTGGCTCGGCTGGCCTCCCGTCTCGGGCAGCGAAAGCTGGGCGAGCATTGTTCTCCCGGCAGTAACATTGGGCACGGCGCTTTCGGCTTTGCTGACACGCATGGTGCGCTCGTCGGTCATCGAAGAGCTAAACGAAGATTATGTCAGAACCGCACGCGCTAAAGGATTGAGCGAACGCAAAGTTTTATACAAACACGTCTTGAAAAATGGTTTGATTCCCGTCGTCACAATTCTCGGTCTTCAGCTCGGCGTGCTGCTGGCGGGCGCAATCATCACGGAGAAGATTTTTGGTTGGCCGGGCATCGGTCTGCTGCTTGTCGAAGACGGCATCAACAAACGCGACTATCGCGTCGTGCAGGGCTGCGTTCTCGTCATCAGCGTCACATATATTCTTGCCAACACGCTCACGGATTTGGTCTATCGCAGGCTCGACCCGAGAATCAGGCTCTCTTGAAACGATAAACCGTGAGCGCTGCAACGATGAATTAAAAACAGCTCATTCCGCGTTCATCATTTATCGTTAATCGTTTCGCCATGAACCGTCTCGCCATCATCGGAATCGTCTTTGCCGCCATTCTCGTCGTCGTGGCGCTGTTTGCGCCGTTGATTGCGACGCATGACGTGGCGACGGGCGATCTTTTGACAAAGTATGCCGCGCCATCCTCGGAGCACTGGTTTGGGACTGATGGGAACGGGCGCGACATCTTTTCGCGCGTTGTCTTTGGCGCGCGCATCTCTTTGACGGTCGGGCTGATGGTCGTCGTCGTCTCATCGATTGTCGGCACGATTATCGGCGCGCTTGCGGGCTTTTACGGCGGCTGGTGGGACAGGTTCTTCTCCGGCTATCTCTTCAACGTCTTTCTCGCCTTTCCGGGTTTGCTGCTGGCAATCGCTCTGGTTGCATTTCTTGGTGGGGGCTTGAACAAGCTCATCATGGCGCTATGCATCATCGGTTGGGTGGGCTATGCGCGTTTGATACGCGGGCAGGTCTTAAAGGTGCGCGAGTATGATTTTGTGCAGGCCGCGCGCGCGCTCGGTGCGGGCGATTTAAGAATACTTTTTGTCCACATTCTGCCAAACGCGATTCAACCTTTGATTGTGCAGGCGAGTCTCGGCATGGCCGGCGCGGTGTTGTCCGAAGCTTCGCTCTCGTTTCTCGGTTTGGGGCTTCCGCCACGCGAGCCTTCGTGGGGACGTATGCTTGATGAGGCGCGCAGCATCACCACTCTTGAGCTTGCGCCGCATGCGATGATCTTTCCCGGCTTAGCCATCGCGTTGACCGTCCTCGCCTTTAACTTTATCGGCGACGGTTTGCGCGAATATCTCGACCCGCGACAACGCAAGCGTTAACCCTTCATGCACGAAGTTGCCCCACAGGAAAACTCAAGCGAGATAAATGCAGACGTTATGCGCAACGCGCTGTTGCGTGATGCGCCCGTTGCCATCTCGATTGATCACGTGACAAAGATTTACCCCGTCCCGCTCGCACGCCTCAAACAGCTTTTCAAAAGAAGCGTTAATCCCGTCACCGCTCTCACAGATGTTTCGCTCGAAGTGCGCGAAGGCGAAATCTTTGGCCTCATCGGGCGCAACGGCGCGGGCAAAACGACGCTCACAAAAATCATCGCCACACTCGTTCGCCCGACCGAAGGCGCGGTCAAGGTCAGAGGATTTGACAGCGTAGATGATGAGGAGCAGGTGCGCGCGCAGATTGGGCTGGCGAGCGCCGAGGAGCGAAGTTTTTACTGGCGTTTGACGGCTGAGCAGAATCTGACTTTTTTTGCGCGACTCTATGGACTCGGCGCACGTGCGGCGCGCGCGCGCATCGATGAACTGCTTACGCAGTTTGAGATCGAGAATCTCGCGCGAAGGCGTTTCGGAGAGCTTTCGACGGGCAACAAGCAGCGTCTGGCGGTCGCGCGTGCGATGCTCAGCGCGCCGCCCGTGCTTTTGCTCGACGAGCCGACGCGTTCGCTCGACCCGCTTGCCGCATCGGACATGCGCGCATTGATCGGCTCGCTGGCGCGCGCAACCCCGCCCGTCACCGTTCTTTTGACATCGCACAATCTGGCCGAAGTCGAGGAATTGTGCGCGCGCGTCGCCGTCATCAGTCGTG
>CBDUCU010000325.1:0-4911 GCA_965365725.1 uncultured bacterium
ATGGCGCGAATTCCCTCCCCGCGCCCGATGCGACCGGGACAATCTCAATGAGTGCAACGGCTGGCAAGGTTGCGATTGTCAATTCAACAGTGGCTTTGAGCGGGACGTGTCCGACTTCCCCGACGACCGTAGTTGATTTTGTGGGCTATGGAACTACGGCAAATTGTTTTGAGGGAGCGGCACCGACCGTCGCACCGAGCAATACAAAATCAGTCGTCAGAAAAGATAGCGGATGCACAGACACGCAAAACAACGCGACGGATTTCCAATCGCAAGACTTCAATGCGAACGGAACGCCCGCGCCGCGCAACACAGCGTCCGCGCTCGCGCCGTGCGCCGTTGTTAATACGACATCTCTAGCAAATCAATTGTTGTTTGAAATCTGTCTCAACCTACGGATGCTTCGAGCGGCAATCTTCTCTTAGCATTTCATGCTCGAAACTTACAAAAGGCGTTAAAGACGCTAACAACATTTGCGCTTCGGGTGTGCTATTTGTTTCGCTTTCAGATGTAGTTTACCATCTCGTCTTTAACGCACAATGCCCGTGAGTGGGCTCGATGCGCTGGCGTAGAGTCTTTTGGGCATGCGCCCGGAGAGATATGCAAGGCGACCGGCCTCAATGGCGAGACGCATGGCGCGGGCCATCTTTTCGGAATCCTGCGCTTCGGCAATAGCCGTATTCATCAATATTGCGTCCGCACCCAACTCCATCGCAATCGCGGCATCGCTCGCCGTGCCGACTCCTGCATCTACAATAATGAGTGCGTTGGGGAGTTGTTCGCGCATGATTCTGAGGTTGGCAGGATTCTGCACGCCGAGACCGGAACCGATGGGCGCAGCCAGAGGCATAACGGCTGCGCACCCGATGTCGAGCAGTTTTTTGGCGACGATCAGATCGTCCGAAAAATACGGGAGCACGACGAAGCCCTCGCGGACAAGTATGCGCGCGGCTTCCAAAGTCTGTTCGTTGTCGGGGAAAAGCGTCGTCTGGTCGCCGATGACTTCGAGCTTGACGAGATCGGTCTCGAGCGCCTCGCGCGCAAGCCGCGCCGTGCGAACGGCTTCTTCGGTTGTATAGCAACCCGCAGTGTTTGGAAGAATCGTCAGCGCAGGGTCGAGATGATCGAGGAAGGATTCACTGCTGCGGTCGAGCGGAACGCGGCGCACCGCAACCGTCACCATCTCCGCGCCCGCCGCGCGATGCGCCGCCTTCATTTCGTCGAAGCTTCTGTACTTGCCCGTCCCGACGATGAGACGTGAATTGAAAACTCGTCCGGCTATCTCAAACGACTCTGTGCTGATTTCGGCAATCGCGCTCATGATTTTTAACGATCAGGAATGTTTCAGGATAAAATTACGCTCGTACGTAAATCTACACCCGAACACGATCGTTTCAAAACGCGCGCAACCGGTGTCGGCATCAACTTTGCCGGACGAGGTTTGGTCATCCTCCGCCGACGAAATGGACTATCTCGACGCGGTCGCCCTCCGAGATAACAAGGCTCTCCCAATCGACGCGTCTGACAACTTCCTGATTGACCTCGACGGCCAGACGTTCCGGCGAAAGTGTGAGTTGTGCGATGAGTCCGGCGAGCGTCGAGCCTTCTCGGATGTCGCGCTCAACGCCATTGACGATTACACGCAAATTTCTAAACCTCTATGATTGTTGAATAACGCGGCGCAGCTCCGCAGTTTCGCCCGTTGCATCCGTGACGCGAATAAGAATGGCTGCGCGTCCGGAGGTAAAGTGCGGAAGCAGCGCACGCACGACGGCGATTCCTTTGTCGTCGGTCTGCGTCGAGAGAATGATTGGACGAAAAGTGGTGCCGAGAACCTTGACCGTTACATTCGCTGCCGGGACAGACCTTCCCCCGAATTTCCCTCGCCCGGCGTAAATCCTGATAGTTGCCAACTGCCCTCCGCGAAACTCGCCTTCATCATCAATAAGATTGAGATACAGATCATCGTCGTCTTCATCATCGACATCAACGGCGAATGTTTCAGCAAAAGTTTCTACGCGCAGGATGGGAGCGGGCGCAGCTTCAATTTCTGTTGCGAAATCATAGCCGCGACTAATCTCGATCCCTTCGGGAATGATCGGAACTTCCGGTCCCGTCAACAAATCGAGGATTGATGAAGAAGCTCCTGCATCAGACGCTTTGGCGATCTCTTCGACGATTTCAGGCTCCGCCCGTTTTGCTGTCTCGACTGGTTTCTGTTGTTCGGCTGTCGAAGATGCTCCGCCATCGCGTGCGCCCATCCGTTTGAGATCTTCGATGCGACCGGCACGGATGGCAGCGATGATCAGCTTGTGTTGACGGTTGAGACGTTCGATTAAAGCCTTTTCATCGAAGCCTTCGCTTATGAGGTCGTTGTAGGGAGTGCGCTTGCTGGCGAGGATGGCACCGCCGACATAGACAAGCGACAGGATGATTGGGTTCTCCAACCCCTTGTCTTCGGTCTGGACGTGATAGGTTACGCCCCCGTGTTCGATGTCTGTGTTGAATCCGGTAATCAAGGCCGTATCGCAGCAGTTAAAGAGTAGAAGGATTATGAAAGGGCGGGGGTTCGGCGACCCTGCAAGGGGCGCACAACAAGCACAGTAGCACAGCGTTTCAGAGACGGTCAATCTCCTTCCAAAACGGGCGTTTTGCCGGATTTTGGCTGCCTTGACACGTCCAATCTCATCGACTAGGATACCGCTTGTACAAGGATTCTCAATCTCAACTGAGCGCGGCCCGCACAAGATGGGTCGGCTTCGGCCCTCAAGCCGAAGGGAGGCGAGTGTGTTCAACCTGAGCGACTACCTGCCCATCCTTTTGATGTTCGCCGTTGCGATGGGCTTCGCCGTCATCAACATCACGCTCTCCCAGATGGTCGGCCAAAGCAAACGGACGCGCACCAAGCAGATGCCTTACGAGTGCGGCAAAGACCCCGTCGGCTCTGCGCGCGAACGCTTCTCCGTTAAGTTCTACCTCATCGCAATGGTCTTCATCCTTTTCGACATCGAGTTGATCTTCCTGATGCCCTGGGCGGTCGTTTTTAAAAAGCTGACGCTTGAAGACGGGCTTGGCCTGCTTGCTTACGTCGAGATGATGATCTTCGTCGCGCTGCTTCTGGTCGGGTACATCTATGTCTGGAAGAAGGGCTTGTTTGAGTGGAGCACGCGCTCGCGCGTCGAGGCCGAAGCCGAGTCGCACGCTCTGCACCGTGCCGAAGACCAGCAAAGAATCGACAAGGCTCGCGCTGCCTGAAAGTTGGGAGGCTTTTTTGAGATGGGTTTAGAAAACGTCATTGCCGAAGCTTTGCCTGATGTCATCACGACGCGGCTCGACGCGCTGGTCAACTGGGCGCGCAAGTCGTCGCTGTGGCCCGCGACCTTCGGCCTCGCCTGTTGTGCCATCGAGATGATGGCGACCACAGATTCACGCCACGACCTTGCGCGGTTCGGCTCGGAAGTCTTTCGCGCGAGCCCTCGACAGGCCGACGTGATGATCGTGTCAGGCCGCGTCTCGCGCAAGATGGCTCCGGTTTTACGACGCATCTACGATCAGATGCCTGAGCCGAAGTGGGTTATCTCGATGGGCGCGTGCGCAACCTCGGGCGGGGTGTTTGACAACTATGCAATCGTACAGGGCGTTGACAAGATCGTTCCCGTCGACGTTTACATCCCGCGTTGTCCGCCGCGCCCAGAAATGCTCATCCACGCGGTGATGATGCTTCAAGAAAAAGTGATGAAAGAATCACTGCGCGACCGCAAGGACGTGCCGCTCGAAGACGCGCGCGAAGCCGTGCCGCCGGGGACGCTTCCCGCAACCGGCATCTCCGCCACCAACGAAGCAGCTGCGCAAGAAAACTATTCGCGGCCTTACACCATCGCCTCGCGCCACGAGCGTCGGCGATCATCGTAAAAGAAGCTATTAGCTTTTAGCCGTAAGCTGTTAGCCGGAAGTTTTGGGCTGATTGCTGATTGGCAAAGAGCTAACAGCTAAGAGCTAAAAGCTTTTATGGACATCGAGCGAGAAAAACAGATTGCCGAAGGCGCGCAGACGGTCACGCGTGCGTATCCCGTCCCTTCAATCGACGCGCTGAGCGCGATTCAGTCTGAGCGGGAAGGGTGGTTGACTGAAATAGTCGATGCCTTCGGAGAGCTGACGGCGATTGTCGCACGCGAGCGGATCGCGGAAGTCTGCGCGTATATGAAGACCGCGCCCGGTCTCGAATTCAACATGCTCGCAGACATCTGCGGCGTTGATCGCGGCCCCGAGGAAGAGCCGCGCTTCGAGGTCAATTATCATCTCCTCTCAACGACAAAGTTTCATCGTCTGCGTCTCAAAGTTCTCTTAAATGAAGACGACGTGCACGTCCCGACCGTGACAAGCGTTTGGCGCACGGCCAACTGGCACGAGCGCGAGACCTTCGATATGTTCGGCGTTGTCTTCGACGGGCATCCGGATTTGCGTCGCATCCTTCTGCCCGACGACTGGCAGGGTCATGCCCTGCGCAAAGACTTTCCGTTGCGCGGCTATGAGCCGTACAGCTTGACGTAGTAACTGATGATGAGTGACGAGTAAAATGCGCTCTCACTCATCACTCATCATTTGAACCCATCACTTGAACCGATGAGTCTTTCGACCGACAAAATGCGACCGCCCTTTGAGATCGTCGATCAGACGCTCGACACGCAGATGACTATCTCGTTCGGGCCGCAGCACCCCTCGACGCACGGCGTGCTGCGTCTGGAGATGACGCTCGATGGCGAGATGGTCATCAAGTGTGTGCCCGATATCGGCTACCTGCACACGGGGATGGAGAAGCTCTTTGAATATAAGAAGTATCAACAGGGCATCGTCATTACAGACCGCATGGACTATCTCAATCCTTTGGGCAACAACCTCGCCTACGTGATG
>CBDUCU010000326.1:0-4902 GCA_965365725.1 uncultured bacterium
CGGAGGGCGTGATCGACCTGAATCGATCGCCAGCCGACAATATTCGCGCCATCGTCAACAAAATTTTCGACGCAATCCTGAGCGACGGACAGCTCGATGAGTGCGACCTCACTCTGCGCGAAGTGACAAAGATACGCGAGACCGTCATCACATCGCTCACGGCTATTTATCACGCGCGCATCGATTATCCCGGTTTCAACACATCCTCGCTCGACCCGACCAGGCCGCCGCTACAGCCCGCCAATCTTGACAGCGAAGAGCGCGGCATCAGCTATCGACGCGCTTCCGAAGTTCCCATCAGCAAAGGCGGCGAGGTTGAAGACGAAGCCCTGACGGCGCACAAGCGTGATTAAGAAAGGAGATTCTTTTGCTGAACGAGCACTTGAAAACTCTCCGCCATTCCGCCCGGCAGGATCATCTCTCGCGCTCCGAGAGCTAATTGTGCGCGCTCTGCTTCGCCTGAAGCCAAAGCGCCTTCGCGCTCGATCTGTTCGAGAAAGCCTTCACGCAAAAGAAATCCTGCAAGCGGCTCAAGAGAGATTGTCTTTAATCCGTGCGCTTCGCCCGTCCGCATCAACTGCGTCCAGTTGATGGTCGTGGTGATGTCTTGCAGGCCCGGGTTCTCAAGAATGTTCTCTGCGTGCCTGTGGCCGACAAAGCCCCGCAACGTCCCCGCACGGCGATGTGGAGCGGCGTAAAGATCATCTGCCTCCGCTCCATAATCTACTGTCACGACAAAACCGCTTTCGATTCTCGCAGCCGCACAGCTTATCCATTTATCAGCTTCGAGATTGACCTCTGCCGTTTGACCATCTTCGAGCGCAACTTTTGAATCATTGAAATATTGTTCAAGCAGTGGCGTTGACGGTAAACCTTCAATCCAACAGAACTGTTGATTTTCGTCTAGCGCAACGAACATCTCCCGCAACTCGCCCTTGCACATCTTGATGCGATGCACGGGAAACGCATCGATCAACTCATTGGAAAAGATGATGGCGGCTTTGAAGGGTTTGCTGATATCGGTCAGCCGCCGGAATTCGACGACCTCGCTGAAGGGGGCGAGCAGACGAGCGGCGCGCTCGCGCGATTGCTCACCGTGTTCGTCGATAAGATACCGGAGGGACGAGAAAATTTTGGCGTGGTCGCGTCTGAGCGTGTTGAGAAGAACGAAAGCAAATTGGCCCGCTCCCGCTCCGGCTTCGAGGATCGTCAGCTCTTGGGGCGCGCCGAGCATTTCATACAATCGCGCAAAGCTGCGTGCAAAGGTTGCGGCAAAGAGCGGGGTTCTTTCGGGACTTGTGCGGTAATCTCCGGCGCGCCCCCAACGCTCTATGCCGCCGCGTCGATAATAGCCCTCGTGCTCGTCGTAGAGCGCGGCCCTCATCCATTCGCAAAACGTCAATGGCCCTGCGCGTCGGATGCGCTCGCGCAAACGTTCTTCAAGCGACATGCTACTTTTCGGGCTCTTCGCCGGGCAGATCCTTGTTGAGGAGGCGCGTCGTGTTCTCGGTCACGCTTAGCGGACGCTCGATGAGTTCGCCTGTATTTACACGACGCGGAGGCTGATACAAATTGGCAGGTGTTGACTGTTGAGGGGGTAAGGAGGAGGGGCGCGCCGGAGGCGCATTCATAAAAGCAGGCACGCCGGCTGTCGGCGCATACATATTCTCATTCGTCGTTGGGGGAGGCTGGTTTTCTTCGAGCAGCACGGCATAAGCCATTCGCAAGAGGCCGCCGATAAAACAGGTTATCGCCGCAATCGGGACAAACAGCTCCGGAGCATCGAACACAAAGACGCTGAGAATGGCGACAATCGGCACGACAAGAAACGTGCTTAGAAAGAGCATCAACCCTTGCCGAAGCCCTTTCTGTCGTGGCGAGAGCTTGCGCGGCCCCTTGCTGGCCGGCTCAGTGCGTGGCAAGAAACCGCCCGTTGAAAGCAGGTCTGTCACGACGTTTAACTGGAAGCCGCAGGATGAGCAGAAGCGCACCTCGTTTGACGCTTGTCTCTGTCCGCACTGTGGGCAAAACATTGCGCTTGTTTTTGACCTCGATGGAATGTTTATCCGTTTATGATTAGTGGCAAATAACTATCTTTGCTCGCCCTGTTCATCGAGAAGTTTGGTTGTATTCTCAGTCACGCTCGGAGGCCGGAGTAAAATCTCAGACGTGTCGGCGCGCGGCGGCTGATACAAATTCGCCGGAACAGCTTGCGACGGCGGAAGAGCACTCATGTTGCGCGCCGCTCCTGCATCCAAAACATCCCTCCCTACGACGTTCGGACGCGCTGAAGACGGACGCGCTGAAGACGCAGGCAATCTCTTTCTGCGCAACGGGCCGTCTTCCAACAACATCGCATAGATCATCCTGACAAACCCGCCGACAAAGCACATGACCGCCGTGAATAAAGCGAACCCTTCAGGAATAATTTTGAACTCTTCGACCATAACAATAAGCAAAGGGAGGAGCAGGATTCCCAAAAGCCACAACATCACGCCTTGCCGCACGCCCTTGAGACGCGGCGAAGGCGGCCCTAATTCTCCGCCTTCAACTTGCGGAGCGAGCACGCCTCCGTTTGAAAGAAGCTGCGCCACGCCGTCAAGCGGAAAGCCGCAGCGTGAGCAGAAGCGCACTTCCGCAGAAATCTGTTGCTGGCTGCATTGTGGACAAAACATGCGGCCTTTTTAACCTCTTGAATTGGAATGTCTGGAAAAGACGTTTCAGGGCTTTTTGCCTTGCAGCCCCTTGTCCATAACGATGCGCGCACCGACTATGTTCGCCTCAAACGTGAGAACATATCACAGGCGCGGCAAACGCGCTTCTGAAAAGAGTTTGAACAGGGCAAAAGCCCGGCCCTCAAAATGTGCTGCGCGCAGAAGCGTTTCCGTTACCAGATCAAAGAGTGTTTGCGCCGAGCCTGACGGGGGAACGATCTCTTTAAGAAGGTCTGCGTCGGAGCGCAGATGTGTGAAGGTGCGTAGGCGCGTCTGCTCGACTTCCAGCAGATATTCTGCGACGTGCAGGGGCGTTGGAAGCGTCTCCGGCAGCGTCCACTCAAAAGGGTCGTCCCAAAGATTTGCGTTGATGCCGCCGAACGTCTGCTCGATGGCAGCAGCGCTTCTCAAAAGATATTCGCCGCATGAATATACGTGGAGACGACGCTCGGAAGCATCGAACTGCCGGTAGAGCTTTTCTGGAGGTATCAGATGCACGAGCGCGAGTGCGCGCCCGTGCAGGTTTTTATATTGATTGTCGAGGCTTTGAACGATCTGCATTCTGCGGGCGGGCGTGTGCAAGTCCTGCGCCTGTTCTCAATTTTTAGCTCGACGGTCGGACTCCTCGATAACGGTTCCAAACGAGCGTCCGCCGAAGGTGAGACCGGAGTGAACGCGCCCTTTCGCGCCCACGCGGCTTCCCTTTCGCGGCGCACCGCTCTTTGAGACGACCCAAATTTTTCCTGTGCCGTCGTCGATCTCGTAAGCGCCTCCGACAAACGGAATGCCGTAGCTGTCTGTGACAGTACCGACTACGCCGACCTCCTTATTTCGATAACGGTCTGGATCGGCGTTGATCTTATTGATCGTCGTCTTTTCGCAGGCGGCGGCAAAGAGCGCAAGCGAGAGCATTAGCGCGAGAAGAACATATTTGCGGCGTGATGACATCTCGGTCTCCTTAGTTGAAGCTTAATTCAATCGCGGGAGAGCGGCGTTGTGCTTAGCATCCGATGTTTGCATCTGGAAAAAAGGATGCCACAAAGATTTTTGGAAGTCGCAAAGCAGAAATCCCAAGCGATGCTTAGTCTGACTCATCATTTAACCGGGAAGTTTTGCTTTGGTAGAGCAGACAAAACATCAGGCCGCTTGCTTTTCGTCGCTCTCAAGAATGGCGCTTAACGTCTTGGGCTTCTTCAACTCTCTAAAGTCAACGGCCCGGACTGAACGCAGATCGATGGGGACGCGCTCGACTAACTCGCGCCGTGTATAAACGGCGATGATAGGTTTGCCTAATCCATAGGCCGCGCCCAACTCGAGCGTGACCCACGACGATTCAAGAGCGTCAGGCGTGAGAAGAACGATGAAGAGATCGCATTTGTGAAGCGCGTCTTGCAATCCGGCAACCCAATCTTCGCCTGCGCTGAGAGTGTTCATCGTTTTGACACGGACTCTCGGTTGAGATGTCAAAAGATGTTCCAACTCAACTGCGCGCTCCTTATCTTTGACGGCATAGCTCAAAAAGATAAGAACCGGCTTTTCAACTTTTTCAGCAGACATGATTACTTCCTCTGATGCCCCTTCAGGCGCGACGCACGCCCCATCAACTGTTTAAGATATTTATCGAAGTCGTTCAAGTCTTTCGCGTCAAACTTGCTGATCGCATCGGGTATCTCTTTCGGGCTAATCTTATCAACTAAGGGGACGATGAGTTTTTCGTGTCCTATCGCCACACCTATCTCTAAAATCACCCACGAGCGTTTAATCGAATAAGAGCTCAACAAAACCAACAACTCGTTGCTGGCAATAATCTCGCTTTTGATCCAATCGGTAATATCGTCTCCGCCCTCAATGTCTCTTTCGCTCAAGATCGTTCTGATTTTTTGCGACCGGCCTTCCCTTTCAATGTTCGCAGCTATCTGCGCCGCAATCCATCGATCTTTGCTCGAGTGGCTGATGAAGACGGTGTATTTCTTACTCGCGAGAGTTTTGCTCGGCATGACACGGTGGTTAGCGTTGCATTAATGACGCATGAGGGGAGATAAAAGCGTCCATCCAGATTCAACTCTTGCGCAGCCATCGCGGTCTTCTTTTCGTTCGTGGCGTTACCAATCCTGACTTTAGTAGCGCAAAAGGAAGCAAAGAAGACCGCGATGGCTGAAGGACACTCACTCCCCAACAACTACTTTCC
>CBDUCU010000327.1:0-4898 GCA_965365725.1 uncultured bacterium
ACGATGACACACGCATCTGTACTTCCCGAGACGCGCCAACGGCTCGGCATCACCGACGGGCTGGTTCGCATCTCGGTCGGTCTTGAAGACACAGAGGACATCATCGAAGATATCGATCAAGCTCTTGGAAAGCTTTCGTAAATCGTGAATCGTAAATCGAGGGAAATTTGCTACAATCCCTGTTGCCTTTATCATTCATGTACCGCTTATCCTCAACTTCGATTGACGATTTACGAATCACCTATCTATGTTCGTAGAGCTATCCGCCAAAACTGATGTCGGGCGCATTCGTTCGGGCAACGAGGACAATTATCTTGTTCTCGACCTCGGCGCGTCGAGGGCCTGGACGGCCTCGGAGCGCGGCGAAACTCCCGTTGAGTTGCGCCGTTTTGAAGTTGGGCCGAAGGGCGCGATCCTCGCCGTCTCTGACGGGATGGGCGGCGCGCTGGCGGGCGACGTGGCAAGCCGTCTCGCCGTAGAGACCGTCCGCGACGCGCTTCTCGATAGCTTCCGCGACGACTCAGAACCGCTTAACGCGGACGACGCTTCGCTTGTTGAAATTCTTCGCAACGCCACCGAATTCGCCAACGACAACATCCATCGCCAGAGTCAGGATGAGCCGCGTTACAGTGGTATGGGCGCGACCTTCACCGGCGCGGCTGTGACGAAAGAAGGCATCGACTTCGTTCAGGTCGGCGACAGCCGGGCATATGTCATTCGCGGAAACGAAATACGTCTCGCCACAAAGGATCAATCGCTCGTCCAACAGCTTGTCGATGTCGGGCAGATCAGCGAGCAAGAGGCCGAGACGCATATGTTCCGTAACGTCATCTTACAGGCTTTGGGCGCACAATCGGAGATCACGCCTGTGATGGGCGGCGTGCATTGTCAGGGCGGGCCTTGCAGGGTTCATAGCGGCGACACGATTCTGCTTTGTAGTGACGGGCTCTCAGGTAAGCTACGTGCTGAAGAGATGCTGCAAATTGTCAACTCTACCGGCGGTGATCTGGCAGCTGCCTGTCAACGTCTAATCGATGAAGCAAACGCACGCGGCGGCGAAGACAACATCACCGTTATACTGGCGCGCGTCTCAGGCGACGACATCAGTTCATCCGACGCACACCGCATCACAGTTCAAATCCCGGCCTTCGACAATGACAACACGATGGGCGGCGAAGAAGACACCACACAAACTCCTTAAAAGACGAAAATCGTGATTCGTAAATAGTAGAACTGCTCTCATCTATTTACGAACCACGATTTATGATTGACGACCTTTATTTAGGTCAACTCGCGTCCGCGCCACCCATGCAGTTCCTCGACGCGTCGGACGTAGATTGATGCGCCGCGAAGACTTTCAACGACGACGCGGTCACCCGCCTCAAGCGGCGATTCGCCTTCCGCAGGATAGGCCGTCCACACCGAGCCATAGACTTTGACTGCGCCTTCGTTGAGCGCACCGCGACTGGAGGTGACGACGGTGCCGATTTTTCCGGGCAATGCATCGGCTCCGGTTTTTAATCCGCCCTCCTCATCGTTGTGTGAAAAGTATTTGACGAAGAGCGTGCGCGAAGCAGCAGTCAGCGCGATTGAGACCGCGAAAAAGATCAGAAATTGAAGCGGATAACCAAACCCGAGCGCAGCCCCAACGGCGGCTATGAGAGCACCGATGCCGAACCACAAGAGGACAAACCCGGACGTAAAAATTTCGGCGATGATAAGAACCACGCCGAGCACCGTCCAGATTAGCCAACCGATTCCATCGCCCATCGAATTTTTCTTCTAGCCCTTCAACATATTCTTTAGCACAAACCAAACGTTGGCCGGTCTTTCGGCAAGCCGACGCATAAAGTAAGGATACCAATGTTTCCCGTAAGGAACATAGACGCGCATCCCGTAGCCTTCGCGCGCCAATCTTTCCTGTAGATCGCGTCTCACGCCGTAGAGCATCTGAAACTCGAAAGCCGACTTCGGAATTCCCTCTTTCTGCGCATGATTGATAGTCGCTTCGATCATCTTCTCATCATGCGTGGCAATACCGTGATACGTGCCGCTTGAGAGAAGCAGTTTCATGACGCGAACGTAATTTTCGTCAACATCTTTTTTATCAGGGAATGCAACATCGGGCGGCTCGTTGTATGCTCCTTTGCAGATACGTATGCGCGCGGGGATTTTGAGCAGCTCCTGTGCATCTTCAAAGGTACGGCGCAGATAGGATTGCAAAACTATCCCTACGTCGTTGAGACCGAACTCCGAACGAAGGCGTTTGAAGATGTCGAGTGTAACCTGTGTGACCTTCGAGCTTTCCATATCGACGCGGACGAAGTTTCCACGTTGCGCAGCCTCTGCCACGACTGTGCGCACGTTTCGATAGGCTAGTTCCGGGTCGATTCCGAGCCCAAACTGCGTCAGCTTAATCGAGACGTTCGAGCGAATGCCCGTCTCGTCGATAGATTTGAGAATGCGCAAATATTCGCGCACTTCGCCTTCTGTCTCGGCGACGCTGCCCACCGATTCGTTAAGATGATCAAAAGAGGCTGTACAGCCGATGTTGTTCAAATGACGGATCGCTTCGACAGTCTGTTCGAGCGTCTCGCCCGCGACAAAGCGGGTGGTCATTTTTTTGAACAGCGGCAAGCGCGCGGCGAAATCTTTTAGCCCTTCGCGCTCGGAGAGGTAAAGCAGAACGTCTCTGGCAACCATTTGTTCTTTTTCGTCTGGTAGATTCTGATATGAAGAAACAATTTACGCGTCGTGCATGTGACCGCGTGTGTTATCCTTGGCGACGATTTTCGATCCCCTCGCAAATAATAATCCGACTTGATCTGAAAACAGCATGCGCTGGAAGCTCTTAATAATCGCCGCACTCGCGGCTACGATAGTCGGCGCGTGCGCCAGCCTTGCACTCTCTTACGGGCTTATGGGCACGACCGAGCGGATTCGCACACCTGATCTGACTGCGATTGCTATTCTGGCCATCCCCGTTGCCGCGATTACAGCCGCAACCATCTTCGTCTATCGTCATACGGCCCGCCGCCGTCCGCTCCAGGCTGCGATGACGGCGATGCTTTCAATCCTTCTGACGCTGATTGCTCTCGTCGCCGGCACACTCGCATTAGCCGCTAACAGACCCGATCCTTTTAAGTCTCGGCCAACCAGATTGCACGTCGATTAAAGTTTTTCGCGTAAATCTTCGACAGAATAAGTTCCCGCCTCATGCGAGCGCAAGTTCGTTTGCCAAAAGATTCGGTCGCCTGAATAATTCCATCCGATTTAGCGCGCTAAAATTGTGCAAATCGGGTTTAAGCATTTAATGACCGGCTTGAACTCTCGCCGCCCTTTAATCCAATCGACTCCTGAACGGGTTTGAGCGCCGCGATCACAAAACGAATGTGCTCGTCCATATCAACGCCGAGCTCGGCGACGCCCTGTCGAATGTCTTCGCGGTTGACCGTGCGCGCAAACGCTTTGTCCTTGAGCTTCTTTTTGACCGATGAGACTTCCAGATCATCGAGACTTCTGGACGGACGCACCAACGCGCAGGCGACGAGAAAGCCGCACAGCTCGTCGGTCGCAAAGAGCGCTTGCGCCAGACGCGTATCGCGCGGAACGCCTGTGTATGTGGCATGCCCCATGATGGCGCGGATCAGGCGGTCTGAGAAACCGCGCCCGCAAAGAATGTTTGCGCCTTTGTAGGGATGTTCGTCTGCCGAAGGAAACATCTCGTAATCAAAATCGTGCAGCAAACCCGTCATGCCCCATTCGTCAACGTCCTCCTCCGGGCCGCCGTAATGCGGCGCACAGGCGCGCATCGCAGCTTCGACGGCCAGAGCGTGTTGCCGCAAGCTCTTTCCCTTCGTGTATTCGCAGAGCAGCTCCCAAGCTTCTTCACGCGTCGGCATAGTTTTAAGAATTCCTTTTGCGGTGAGTTGTGATTTCCATCTTGACGTGTGGCGGCAATCTTCGCATGTCAAAGCCTCTTGTTTCAACGTCACACGGTCTTTCTCTTTGTTCTACTTTCTTGCCGCTCGTTTCGGCTTCAATTACAATTCAAACGAACGCGCCGCCCGGCAGCTTTCATTCGATGAAACCCTTATTGTTCGCAGCGCTTGCCGCATATGTTGTCGCGGCCATTCATTCCGTACTGGCGTTTATCAACAAACGCCAGTCGGCTGAGCGCGTCACCATCTGGTCGGTCGGTCTCGGATTTGTTGCGCACACCGCAGCCATCGCCACCGATTGGATTACAGATGGACAGTACCCGCTCTTTCATCTACATGAAACGATCTCTTTTTTTGCATGGACGCTTGTCGTCGTCTACGCTGTTGCGCTCTACAAATATCGCGCGCGCGCGCTGGGCATCTTCACTCTGCCGCTTGTCTCTCTGCTCGTGCTGGTTTCTAATTTCGTTCGTGGAAGCGAGAACATGCTGCCGAGCCGCGTTACCGAAGGACAGGCGGCATGGCTTTTTCCCGTTCACACAACGCTGCTTCTCTTCGCTTACGCATCTCTGTTTGTCGCCTTCGCCGCAGGCGTGATGTACCTTTTGATGGAGCGCGAATTACGCCACAAGACTTTTGGCGCGATCTTTCACAGACTACCGAGTCTGACGACGGTGGACGACATTGGCTCGACCGCCGCCGGCATCGGCTTTACGCTGCTGACGCTTGGAATCCTGGCGGGCGTTATCTGGTCGTCGGCTCGCACGGGTCGCATCTGGCACAATGATCCCATCGAAATGTTCGCGTTGCTGACATGGGTTCTCTACATGGCGCTTTTGCACTTTCGCACGCAGTGGCGCGGACGCAAAGCCGCCTGGCTCGGCGTGGCAGGCTTTACGCTCATCCTTTGCACGTTTGTGGGCGCAATTGCGCTCGGCGGCTTTCATGTGTTTGGTT
>CBDUCU010000328.1:0-4894 GCA_965365725.1 uncultured bacterium
TCTTATCGCCGCTGACGCCAACCGCCTTGCCGAAACCATCACCCGAAACACCGTTGGCGGGTCTCAGCGTCTGTTGTTCTGTCCATGTCGTTCCGTTTCGCACAAAAACAAAAGCTCTCTCGTTCTTCTCTCCAAGCACGATGGTGTTACCGCTCAGACCGACCGAGATACCCATATTGTGTGTGGATGCGAGTTCTTCTGCTTTTGCGGTCAGATAGCCTTCCTCTCTCCACACTCCGTCACTCCGCACATAGACATAAGCCGCGCCTTCTATCTTAAACACTCCGTTGCCGTCCGGTACCACGTCAACATCGGGAGCGGTCACGACAGCCGTGTTGCCCTCAATGGCGACGTCATGGCCGAACGAGTCAAAATCATTATCGCCGGACGAGCGTTCGTTGGCCGAGAGTTTTTGTAGGGGAGACCATATCGTGCCGCTCCGCTCGGAGAAATAGACCGCGCCGTTAAAGTTATCTATTCCTGACATGCCGAGGACGGCGGTGTCTCCGCTGATGTCAACCGCGATTTTGAAGACATCACGATAGGGATTGGGAGGAGGAGGGGGAGCAAATGTATGCTGCCGCGTCCACTCCGCGCCCCTCCGCACATAGACATAGACGTTCCCTATTTTCCAGTCGACTGCGGTGTCGTCTCCCGGGACTCTCTTGGGCGGAATGTTATCTCCGATGAGAATCGTTCCCCCGTCGATGGCGACGGTAACAGGAAAGATTTCTTGTGTTCGATCACTCGGCTCGCCAACCGTCAACGTCTGTTGCCACTCCCATTGATTGCCGCGTCGCACAAAGACGTGAGCCTTATGTCCGAACGCGCCGATGACGGCAGTCGAGCCGCTGATCGCGACCGTCTCCCCGCCACGGTCGTATGCGACGCCGTCTTTGTCCGTGAGTTTGATTTCCTCCAAAATGGTGTTGCCCTGCTGCCACAGGAGCGGAGCGAAAGGGGGCCGGTAATTTGCCCACATCTCGTTTACCAACGGCGCACTCTCTCGCGTCTGTGCAGCCGCTTTTGTCCGCGCTGCCAGCTCTCGCCCTCCGGCATACGATGTGAGGCCATTCGAGAGCCGGAAAAACATTCCCACGAGACAGGCAGCCAACAAGCAGAGCGTCAGCAACGGACGAATCGAACGCGGGCGCAGGTTGACGAATAAATTCTTGAACATCAAAGTTTTCCTTATCAAAGCTTTAGCGAGTCATGTTTCCAATGAAACGGAGACTATTAAGAGAGAGTAGGATTGAAGGCGAAAGTAGTCGTTTAGTCCGACGCGGTGGGCGCGACGGGTTGCAACGACGGAGCGGCAACGGCATCTGTAGCAGACAGCGACGCGAGACAGACGAGGAGCCAGCCATTCTCGCTCTCGCGAAAATGAGCCTGACCGCCCTCAACCCAACGATAGACCGTGCGCGGATTGGCATTTATCATGCGCGCGGCTTCCTCCGGCGCGAGCATCAGGCTGCGCCCCGCACATTCAGGACACCACACGGGAGAGCGCGGCATCGGGCTTCTCACAACCCAGACTTCTCGCGTCTCAATCGTCGTCTCTGTTCTCCGTCGGCTTTTGTTTTTCATCATCAGACTTTTCTCGCTGCATGGAGTTGCTATGACAAAGAGGCGAGAGGTAGAATCGCGGCGCGAGCAGCAGGATTTCCCGGCTTCCCTGATGGTTCAACCTGAACCATCCGCCCCCAACAACAACGACCTCGGGCAGCTTTCGAGAGACCGTATCCGAGCACGACCAGAAAGTCCTGAGAGTCATCTCTAAAAAATCTCTAAAAAATCTCTAAGCGGCTATGAGCAAGCAACCGCAGCATTTATATGAGTTCGGACCCTATTGTCTGGATACGGGGGAGCAACTCCTGCGGCGCGACGGCGTGCCTGTCGCCCTCACGCCGAAGGCTTTCGAGACGCTCGTCTTGCTCATTGAGCGGCGCGGTCGGCTGGTTGAGAAAACCGAGTTGATGGAGGCGCTCTGGCCGGAGAGTCACGTCGAAGAATCTAATCTGACGAACAACGTCTGGACGCTGCGCAAAACGCTCGGCGAAGGGCCGGACGGGCAACGCTACATCGAGACCGTACCCAAGCGCGGCTATCGCTTCGTCGCCAGCGTCACCGAACTACCCCGCACAAACGATACGCCGTTAGTCATCGAGCGACATACCTTCACGCACATCGTCACCGACGAGGTGGAAGAACGTGAGACTTGGACGGCGAGCGCCGCCTCGCCGCGCATCGACGGCACGGCGCGCTCCGGCGTGGCTGCTATCTCTGCTGCAATCGCTCGTCTGCTTCGCGTCTCTGCGCCCCTCAAGATCAGTACTGTCGTGCTGGCGCTTCTGCTTCTCGTGCTATTGGCGACGCTCTATCGGTCGTCAGCTTCGCGCCAGTCTTCCCGCACCGATGTATCGGTCGGCATGGGCAGACTGCCGCTGCGCTCTCTCGCCGTGCTGCCTTTCAAGACGATTGGCGCGCAGGGGCAAGCGGATAATGAGTATCTTGGTCTCGGAATGAGCGACGCTTTGATCACCGGGTTGGGTAACAGCAGCCAGATCGTCGTGCGACCGACGAGCGCGGTGCGCCGCTACGCAGACCCCTCACAAGACCCGCTCGCCGCCGGGCGCGAACAGCGCGTGGAGGCGGTGCTGCCCGGCGGCGTGCAGCGCGCGGGCGAGCGGATTCGTGTGACCGTCCAATTGTTTCGGACACAGGACGGGGCGACGCTCTGGTCGGCCAAGTTTGACGAACGCTTCACAGACATCTTCGCCGTGCAGGACTCGATCTCGCAGCAGGTAATGCGGGAGTTGCTGGTCGAGTTGAATCCGGCAGAAAGGCAACGCCTGAAACAGCGCGGCAGCGAGAACATCGAAGCCTATCAGGCTTATCTCAAGGGGCTTTATTTCTGGAATAAGCGGACGAAAGAGGGTTATCAGAAGGCCGTTACTTATTTCAATCAAGCGATAGAACTAGACCCGACTTACGCGCAAGCCTACGCCGGGCTGGGCAATGCCTACAGCTTCCTCGGCGGACATGATGAGGTGTCGCAGGCTGAGGCCCATGCGAAACAGCGTGCGGCGGCAAAGAAGGCGCTCGAACTCGACGAGACACTCTCAGAAGCCCACGCCGCGCTCGGTTTAATCGCTATGAACTCCGACTGGGCTGAAACCGAAAAGGAGTTCAAACGCGCCATCGAGTTGAATCCGAATTACGCGACCGCTCATCAATGGTACGGAGAGTTTCTGGCATGGATGGGGCGCTTCGATGAAGCTATCGCGGAGAGTCGGCGCGCACATGAACTAGACCCTCTTTCACTAATCATCAACACGGATTTGGCCAAAGTGTATCTGCTCGCGCGCCGCTACGACGACGCGATAATACAATTCAAAAGGGCGCTTGAGCTGGACCCGCAATTTGAAGTCGCTCACGGCTTGCTGGCGTTGACTTACTCGAAGAAAGGGCAGCATCAAGAGGCGTTGCGCGAGTTGCGCCTCATCAATAATTTGGAGAGCGACCCGATGTACCTGTCGTTTCTGGGATACGTTTACGCGGAGGCCGGGATGAAGGATGAGGCGCGGCAGGCGCTTCATCGGTTGCATGCACTATCAAAACGGACATATGTCTCTCCGCAATGGATGACATTGGCGTATACGGGACTTGGCGAGAAGGATCAGGCGTTCCAATGGGCAGATCGCATCTTTGACAAACACGCGCAAGGGATGCTCACGCTCAAAGTCAGCCCCGTCTGGGACGGTCTCCGCTCAGACCCGCGCTTCCCAACTCTCATGCAGCGCGCAGGATTTTGAAACGATAAGCGGCCCTCATCAAGACGCTGATGAGGGCCGCCACCTTTTGTCTAGCGGAGGTTGGGGCTGACCAATCCTCGCCGCCTTCTCACTGTCCGAACCGACCGCGATACTCACCCGATACGATAAAGCTTCTGACCATCTCGGCGCGCTGCACCCAGCCTTCAGCAAAGGCCTGCTGGTTTAGCTCCAACTGCTGCTCCCAGTTTCCCTGGTTGACGATGATATCTTTGTGAGTTTCATGATCTTAAATCTCTCCTTTCGATCTGTGGGGCAGGCGCGGGCGCGTCCGTCGCTAAGCCTCCTTGTTAACCGCCGCTAAGGGGCTGCGCGGCGAAAGACGTGTTGGCCGGGAAATGTTTTCCAATCGCCCCGGTTCGCTTTATAATCCGCGCGCACTCTCGGGGCGGGCCGCGTGGGGCAGGCCGAAGCGGCGGCAGGTGCTCCGACCCCGAATTGTCGCTTCATTCACACACGCGGAAAGCACCCCGCAAAACTCCCATCCCAACGATCTTTTTTATCTGTCCGTTTTCTTGAAGCTAATCCGCGTGAGAGAGGTGAGCAGGTGGATCAGTCCTCGCATGAAGTTACGCAACTGCTCAGGGACTGGAGCGGTGGCGACATAGACGCAGCCGAACGCTTGATGCCGCTCGTTTACGAAGAACTGCGGCGACTCGCACGCAACTATCTGCGGCGCGAGCGTTCGGATCACACCCTCCAGCCGACGGCGCTCGTCAACGAGGCGTACCTCAAGCTCGTTGACCAGAGCCGCGTGAGTTGGCAAGACCGTCACCACTTCTACGGCATCGCGGCGCAGATGATGCGGCGCATCCTCGTTGACCATGCACGCGCTCACGCGGCGGAGAAGCGCGGCGGGCCGCTCGGCAAGGTGTCGCTCGAAGAGGCGAATGTTCCTACTGGCGAGCGCGCGGCAGAACTAGTTGAGCTAGACGACGCTCTGCAAAAACTGACAGAGGTTTTCCCGCGCAAAGGGAGGGTGGTCGAGTTGCGATTCTTCGGAGGCTTTAGCGTCGAGGAGACCGCCCAGATTCTATCCGTCTCGGACAAGACGGTGATGC
>CBDUCU010000329.1:0-4892 GCA_965365725.1 uncultured bacterium
CGTCGAGGTCGGCGACCGCCGTGCCGACTGATTGTTTTGTCCCGATTGCGATGCCCATCGCAGCCGACACGCCGATAGCCGGAGCGCCGCGCACGACCATCTGTTTGATTGCGTCGGCGACTTCTTCGGCAGAGCGCAAAGTTAGATACTTCTCTTCGGTCGGGAGCAGGCGCTGATCGATCATACGCACTCCCTCATCTGTCCATTCGACAGTCTTAATCATGGCGAAACTACTCCCAACCCGCACGTCGGCGGCGGGCGAACCGCGCGTGCGACGCGCGACCGTGTTGATATTTGAAGACGGGTTTATCTTACGAGAATAGATGCGTGTGGGGCAAACAGACGAAGGTGAGGGCAAATGTCGCTACATCTGAACATTAGAGATATGCGCGAGAGCGTTTTCTATTGACGCTCTCGCGCTAAAAAATGTGAAAAGCTTGCGGAGCTTTAGTCAATTGCACGGTTAACATCGGCCTTTGTAAGGAAACCGCCGATAAGGAATACCACGCCGAGAAGGATGTGCACGATGTGGTCCATCGAGGCCACCTCGAATGTGCCGGGCAAAAGCGACAAAAGATTTGAGTCTGCGCTGTGAGACGGCACTCCGGCAACTGTGTGCGACCCGGAGCCGCCGGCGAGAAAGCCTACGACGCCGAGCAGCAGATAGACGAGGCCGAAGATAATGCAGAAGAGACGCGCGCCTGAAAGCGTCCCCTTGAGTCCGAGGTAGAGGGCCAGCGCCCCGGAGATGATGTGGACGAGATTGTGTGTTAGGTTCAAGTGCATGCCGAGAAGTCCGGGGGCAACAAAGCCAACGATCCCGACAAGCAGAAACGCTACGCCCAGTACTGTGCAGATGGTTTTCGCCATAACTTTGGTTTCTCCTCCTTTGGAGAGAAAAAGGTGGTAGGTCAGTGAATAGGCCGAACAGCGTCTGCCGCAAATCGCCGTTCGCCCGCGCGCGCGGGATATTAATATCCGATGCGCGGATATTACACCAGAAACAGATGCACGGTAGATGGATTTATTCAAGTGGGACGATAAAAGCCTCTTTATTGAGCAGCGTCGAGAGTGGGTGCTATACTCGGTCGCACTTCAAAGCGCAAGTTGTCTCAAACGATTTCGTCGGCAAGATTTAATTCTAAGGCGAAGAATCGCGTCTTAACGAGGCGCATCGGAGGCTTGTCAGCAAATTGCAGGAGCCGCAAAAAATTTGCCCGGCTGAGGCTTGGAGCTTGATTAAGCAAAGACGCGACCCGGTCTTTCTTGATACGCGCAATGCAAAACACTGGGGCCAGAGCGAGCAACAAATACCCGGCTCACTGCGAATCTGGCGCGACGAGCTCGAAGCGCGCATCGACGAAGTCCCGCGCGGACGACCCATCGTTACCTATTGCGCATGACACTACGAACATTCCAGCACCCGTGCGGCGCTGATTCTCGAAGAGTACGATTTCACAGAGATATACATTCTTGTCGGTGGATTCAATGCATGGCGCGATGCGGGTCTGCCGTTAGAAAGGAAGCAGTAAAGCGTCCGTTGTCAGCCGTCCTTGGTCAGTTGTTATTTTCAACTGACTTGACGCTGATTTATTTTGATCGTTTCAACCTACTCAAACGAAAACAACGGACGACTGACAACTGGCAATGGACAAAACAGGTTGGGAGGCCGTCATTGGCCTTGAAATTCATGCACAGTTGAGCACCGAGTCGAAGATTTTTTGCGGCTGCTCTATACGCTTCGGCGACGAGCCGAACTCTAACACCTGCCCGGTCTGTCTCGGTCTTCCCGGTGCTTTGCCCGTGCTCAATCGGCGCGCTGTTGAACTAGGCGCGCGCGCCGCAATCGCGCTCGGCCTTCGAATCAACGAACGCTCAATCTTTGCTCGCAAAAACTATTTCTATCCGGACCTTCCGAAAGGTTATCAAATTTCTCAGTATGACCGCCCATTCTCCGAGCACGGCGTACTGGAAATTATGACTGCCTTGCGCGACGAGGGCGGGCATGCGCGCGAGTGGCGACCGATGACGGTTCGCGTGACACGACTGCACTTGGAAGAGGACGCGGGGAAAAACGTTCACGAGGGTTTGCCGGAAACAGAACGCTACTCTTACATCGACCTCAACCGCGCCGGAACTCCTCTGGCCGAGATCGTCACTGAGCCTGATTTCAGCACCTCCTGGCAGGCTTATGATTATGTCAATCACGTTCGACGCGCGCTTCAATGGGTCGGCGCGAGCGATGCCGACATGGAGAAGGGAAATTTGCGTTGCGAGGCCAACGTCTCTGTGCGCAGGGTGGGCGATCAAAAGTTCGGTACAAAGGTCGAGCTGAAAAACTTAAACTCGGTGCGTTTTATGCAGCGCGCAATTGAGTTTGAGATCGAGCGACAGATTGAGTTGATCGAACGTGGCGGGCGCGTGGTGCAGGAGACGCGCCTTTGGGACGAGCGCGCCAATCAGACGCGCGCCATGCGTTCAAAAGAGGAGGCGCACGACTATCGTTATTTCCCTGAGCCTGATCTGCCGCCGCTCGAGGTGACGAAGGATTTTATCGAGCGCGTACGCTCGGCAATGCCTGAGCTGCCGGATGCGCGCCGCAAGCGTCTGATGCAAGAGTACGAGCTCTCTTATGAAGACGCGACGCTTTTTACACGCGACCGTGCGCTCGGCGACTTCTACGAGCAGGCTGCCAAAGCTGCGCGCGACGCGCGCGGCGCGGCCAACTGGCTAAAGTCCGAATTGCTGCGTGAGCTGGACGCTTCAGGCACGACAGCCGATCTTTCTCCCGTCAAACCCGAAGAGTTGGGCGCGCTTGTTCGTCTGATCAATGAAGGAAAGATTAGTGGTAAGCAGGGCAAAGATGTGCTCGTCGAAATGTTTCAGACGGGCAAGGGCGCGCAAGCAGTAGTTGATGAAAAAGGGCTTGTGCAGATGAGCGACACGGGCGAGATCGAAAAGATCATCGAAGACGTGTTGACGAAGAGTCCGGGACAGTTGGCGCAGTATCGCAGCGGAAAGGAAGCGCTCTTTGGTTTCTTCGTCGGTCAGGTGATGAAAGCATCGAAGGGCAAGGCCAATCCGAAGGTTGTTAACGACCTTCTCAAAGAAAAATTGAGGGCTGTTTAGAACGAGGGGGCTTGTGACCGTGAATCTGAAAGGTAAGAGTGCAATCGTGACAGGCGGGACGCGCGGCATCGGACGCGCGATTACCGAAGCGCTGCTGCGTGAAGGACTAAATGTTTGCATCTGCGGACGTGAAACGGAAGATGTTGAGCCGGCAGTCAAAGAGTTGGCGGATGCAGCGGAGGGAAGCGTGACGGGCGCGGTCTGCGACGTGCGCGATTATGAAGAGGTCAGGGCTTTAGTTTCACACGCGGTCGAAGAGTTTGGTGGGCTAGACGTACTCGTCAACAATGCGGGCGTAGGAATCTTTGGAAGAGTTGAAGAAACAAAGCCCGAAGATTTCCGCGCGGTGCTTGAAACAAACCTTTTCGGCGTTTTCTACTGCTGCCGTGAAGCTATTCCTGAAATGAAGCGGCGCGATGGCGGCTATATCATCAACATCTCTTCGCTTGCCGGAGCCAATCCACATCCGCAGATGAGCGCCTACAACGCTTCAAAGTTTGCGCTCAACGGATTCAGCGAAGCTCTCATGCAAGAGGTGCGACACGACCGAATCAAAGTCAGCTACATCATGCCAGGCTCGGTCAACACGGAGTTTGGCGGCGACGAGCCGAACACGGAAAAAAGCTGGCAGCTTCAGCCCGAAGACATCGCACGCGTCGTCGTCGATCTATTGCATCACGACGAGCGAAGCCTCCCAAGCCGTGTCGAAATCAGACCGAGCCGTCCGCCGAAGAAGTAATATCCTTAAGTAGATGTATCAGACGTTAAGATGCGGGCAGTCTTACAACGCGTGAAGCGCGCGAGCGTCAGGGTCAGCGGCGAGACGGTGGGCCAAATCGGCGAGGGCTTTCTCGTACTCCTTGGGATTGCGCGCGTTGATACGGAGCAAGACGCGCGCTATATGCTGGATAAGATCGTCGGCTTACGCGTCTTTGAAGACGTAGAGGGGCGCATGAATTTGTCTCTGAGTGAAACGGACGGCTCGCTTCTCGTCGTTTCGCAGTTTACGCTCTACGGCGACGCGCGAAAGGGACGCGGGCCGTCCTGGAGCGATGCGGCGCCGCCCGAAATGGCAGAGCCGCTCTATGATTTTTTTGTGCGCGAGGCCCGGCGCGACGTGAAACGTGTCGAGACGGGCCGTTTTCGCAGCATGATGGAGATAGAGCTAATCAACGACGGCCCGGTGACGATTCTGCTCGATAGCAGAAAAGTTTTCTAAGAATGATGAAATGATTTCTGACTGAAGGAGATAGATAAATTTTGGAAGGCAGGATATTTATGCATCGTCTGCGCCGCATGAATCTTTGGTGGCCGCCTGCGGTATTGCTCTTGATATTTACATTCATGCTTTTTTTGTCTGCATGCGGCGGCGAGACGCAAACAAAAGATTTTGACACCGAGCAAGACGAGGCAAACGTCAAGACGGGCGTTAAACCGGAGGCTGATAGCGAAGTCGCCGTCATCGAAGTGCAGGACTTCGGAAAAATCGTCGTCGAGCTTTATCCGAATATCGCGCCGCAGATGGTCGAGCGTTTCAAAACGCTTGCGCGTTCGGGTTTCTATAACGGCACTTCATTTCACCGCGTCGAGCCGCCGAGCGCGATGAATCCGGGCGGGGTCATTCAGGGCGGCGACCCAAACTCAAAAGACGATAACTTTTCAGACGACGGTATGGGACAATCAGACCTTGCAGACCTGCCAGCGGAGTTTAGCGATGTGCCTTACGAGCTTGGAACGGTCGGCGCGGCGCGCTCGCGCGATGT
>CBDUCU010000330.1:0-4890 GCA_965365725.1 uncultured bacterium
CCGCGAAGAAGTCGCCCCGCTCGGCGCCCTTGAGCGCCGGCGGGCACGGCGAGTGGTCGCTCGCCACGAGCGCGAGGTCGCCGCCGAGCAGCGCGCGCCAGAGCCCCTCGCGCTCGTCCCCCCCGCGGATCGGGGGCGCGCACTTGAACGGCGTCGCACCGTCGGGAATCGTCTCCGCCGTGAAGTGCAGATAGTGCGGACACGTCTCCGCCGTCAGCGGCAAGCCTTCCGCGCGCGCCGATCGCAGCTGCCCGATCGCGCTCGCCGCCGAGTGATGAACGATGTGCGTGCGTGCGCCCGTCTCGCGGCATAACTTGATGAGCAAAAGGACGGCTTCATTTTCCGCCGCGCGCGGGCGCGAGCTTAAAAACGTCTGATACACGCGCTGGTCGCCGGATGTTGCTTGCGTGTTCTTCGTGCAAGCGTGCTCGATTGGGCCGGGCAATTCGGCGTGTGCAATGAGTGTTGCTCCAAAAGATGCAAGCTCCTGCATCGACTCTCTTAAATCGCTTTCTTCAACGTGCGGAAATTCTTCAACGCCCGAAGGGACGAGAAAACATTTGAAACCAACTACGCCCTCTTCAAATAGCGCGCGCAGGTGTGCGAGATTACCGGGAACAACGCCGCCCCAAAAACCGACATCGACAAAGCATTGCGCTTGCGCTGCCGCCTGCTTTGCGCGAAGATTTTCGACCGTCGTCGTCGGTGGAATACTGTTAAGAGGCATGTCGATAATCGTCGTCACGCCGCCCGCTGCCGCCGCCCTTGTCGCCGTCTCAAAGCCTTCCCATTCAGTCCGGCCCGGCTCGTTGACGTGTACGTGTGAATCGACAAGGCCCGGCATCAACGCGGAAGCGTCGCCGACTTCAAATATTTCCACATCGCTTCGCACATCTTCGAACGAAGTGACGGCGGCAATCCTACCGGCTTCGACATAAACTGCGGCGGGCCTCAACCCCTCTCGGGTTAAGACGCGGCGCGCGCGTATTGTAAAGGATTTCGCCGTCATCAAATGCTCTTAGATATTTACAAGAAAATCTTCCAGTAAGTTCGCGGCCACGCGTCGCCTGTAGTCGGCGGTCGAGCGAATATCGTCAATCGGCGCGATCTCATGCGCCAACTCATTCTGCGCGGCTCGCATCAGCTCTTTTGTCAGTCGTTGGCCGCGCAAAATGTTCTCAGTGCTATGGCAACGCAAAACAACGGGCGCGACGCTTCCCAAAGCGATTCTAATCTCATCGACGCGCTCCGCATCAATCTGTGCAAAACCGGCAAAGCAGACTTTTGAGATCGCCTGCGCACGGCGCGTCCCGACCTTGCGATAGTAATCTGTTGCACCGGGACGAGGGCGCGGCAGACGTATCCGCGCAAGCAGTTCGTCAGCCCTGAGGTCGATCTGTTTGTACGCGGTATGAAACTCGGAATAATCTACCCAGCGCGCGCCCCCGCGTGAGATGAGTTCAACCTGTGCACCGTAGGCGAGAAGCGCCGGGGGCGAATCGGCTGCGGGCGAGGCATTGACGATGTTGCCGCCGAGCGTTCCGCGATTCTGTATCGCTAAGCCTCCTGTCGCAGAAGCCGCGCGGCAAAGCATCGGAAACTCTCGGCGCAGAGTCTCATCCCTTTGTATGCTGGTGTAGGTGGTCAATGCGCCGAGCGTAACAAATTCGTTTTCAATCTTGATGCCGTTTAACTCTTCAAGATGCCGGATACTGAAAAATTTTTTATGAGCGAGCGCGCCCCTTTCAAACAGCACCATCAAATCAGTACCGCCCGCAAATGGCCGCCACTCTCCCGGCCCGCGCGCGAGAAGATTCAAAGCGTCTTCGATATCGGGCGGAACGAGAAATTCATACTCTGGAACATTGGCCCTCATCCCTTTTCGCCGTTTCTCTCACGCGCTGTTTGGCAAGCGCGAAAGACCGACTCGAAGATTTTCGTGTAGCCCGTGCAGCGACAAAGATTTCCTGCCAGAGCAGTGCGAATCTCCGGCTCGGTGGGCTGCTGATTCTTTTCGAGAAGATTGATGCTGGCGAGGATCATCCCCGGCGTGCAGATGCCGCATTGCGCACCGCCATAAAGAACAAAACACTCTTGCACGGCGGAGAGAAGTTCTCCATCTTGCGCAACGCCCTCGATGGTCTTGATGGCGCAGCCATCCGTCTGAGCGACGGGGACAAGACAACTGTTGACAAGCTCTCCGTCAACCAGAACGGAACATGCCCCACATTCGCCCTCGCCGCAGCCTTCTTTTGTTCCCGTCAGACGCAACTCTTCGCGCAACACGTCGAGCAGACGCGCCATTGGATAGGCTTCGACCCGCGCGGCCTCTCCGTTTACTTCAAACTTAATGTGAATCTTTTTTTGTTCCACTTTCACGATTAATGAGAGCCGACATCAAATCTTCGGGCATGAGTGGGACGTGATTAAAAGAGACTCCCGTCGCGCATTCGATGGCGTTAAGGATGGCTGGCGCGGCGCCGTCCATCGGCAGCTCGCCGATGCCTTTCGCGCCACCGGGGCCGCCCGCGTAAGGCTGCTCCTCAAAGTGGACGCGGATGGGCGGAACGTCTTCGGCGGTCGGGATGATGTAATTAGTCATCTGATTGTTGAGCATGCGCCCTTCCTGCCAGACGACCTTTTCAAAAAGCGTGAAACCGATGGCCTGCACTACACCGCCCTCGATCTGCCCGGCGGCGAGCACGGGGTTGATGACGCGGCCAACCTCCTGCACTGCGACAAAATCTTCGACGCGCGCTTCAAATGTCGTTAAATCCACCGAGACTTCTGCGACATAGACGGCCCATGCGTAAGCGCCGTAAGCATCGCCGCGATAATGCTCGTCGTCCCAACGTATCTCGTCGGGCTGTTTGTACTGGCTGGAGGATTTAAGCACCCCGTGCATTTCGACATATTCGCGGCATGCGCTCTGAAACTCCTCGGTCGTGTATTTCTCTCGCAAAAGTCCTGCACCGTTCAGAGTCTGTTTGAGAGCAAGGACGGCTGATTCGACGAGTTTGCCGACGATCATACATGTGCGCGACGCGACGGTCGGGCCGCTATTGGGGACGCTTGCTGTATCAGGGCGAACTATCTCTATCGCATCGTAATCGATCCCCAAAGCCTCAGCCGCAATCTGCGCGAAGATCGTGTTTGTTCCCTGCCCTATCTCTGTGCTGGCGGCGAGCACTTTCACGCGTCCATCAGCCGTTGCTTCCGCGCCGACGATTGATTGCAGGTATTGTTCGCCCGAACCGGTAAAACCAGCGCCGTGCATAAAAGATGCGAAGCCGATTCCGCGTTTGATCTTCTCATCACGCCTGTTTTCAACGGAAAACCTTTCGAGCTTTGCCCGATAATCGCTCAGCTCAAACGCACGTTCGAGCAGCCCGCTCAAATCCACGCGCTCGCGTATCGTCTGGCTGGTCGCAGTCGTGTCCCCTTCTTTCAGAAAGTTGTGCCGTCGAAATTCTTCCGCGCTCAGTCCGACCGCCTGCGCCGCTTTGTCCATCTGCCTTTCAAGCGCAAAGATGCTTTGCGGCGCGCCAAAGCCGCGAAATGCTCCGTGCGGCGGTGCGTTTGTAGCGACGGCGCGAGCGCGTATGCGGACATTTGGACAGTTGTAAGGCCCTGCCGCATGAATCGTCCCGCGCGAGAGAACGACAGATGAGAGCGTCGCATAAGCGCCGCCGTCAACAGTAAAATCTATCTCCATGCCGAGCAATTTTCCGTCGCGCGAAACAGCCGTGCGATGGCGTGTGATCGAAGGATGGCGTTTTGTCGTCGCCGCCATGTCTTCGGCGCGGTCATAGACTATCTTGACGGGCCGCCCGGATTTCCATGCGAGAAGCGCCGCATGCCCCGCGATCATCGAAGGATATTCTTCCTTGCCGCCGAAGCCTCCGCCCGTCTCGGTCTGCACGACGCGAATCTTCTCTTCGGGCAATCCAAAAAGTTTGATGAGAGCTTTGTGAACGTAGTAAGGGCATTGCATCGAACCCCAAACCGTCACGCCCTCTTGCTCGTTTGCTACCGCGACAACGCCGTTTGTCTCGATGTAGAGATGCTCCTGTGCGCCCGTTCTATATTCGCCTTCAACGATAAAATCCGCTTGCCCCCAAACTTCATCGACGTTGCCCTTGTCAACCAGATACGACTTGAAGACGTTGTCCGCGCCCCACACGATCTCTTTGCCGGCAAGCGAATCTTCTAAAGAGAAGACGGCGGGCAACGGCTCAATATCAAAACGGACGGAGCGCCGCGCTTTTTCGAGTAGATACTTGTCTTCGTGCGCGAGCAGCAGGATAGGCTCTTCCGCGTGGTTGACGAAACCGTCAGCCAGGTATGGCTGGTCAAGCAGAATCAGAGCGACGCAGTTTTCGCCCGGTATGTCTTTCGCCGCGACAATGACAAAGTCGTCCCAAGGAATTGATTGGTCGAAGATAATCTCACGGATGCGACCGCGCGCAATGGGGCTGCGGACGGTCGCACCGTAAAGCATTCCCGGCCACGCCAAGTCGTCAACATAAAGGGCGTGACCCAAAACCTTATCGCGCCCCTCTTTACGAGGCACGGGCTGTCCGATTTTCTGTTCTGTTGTCATTGACTCCGAAATTGTTCAGCTACTTTACAACAACTTTCCGACTCCAAACCATCATCTTTGTCTCGTGCTAAAGAAATTTGTTTTCCTCTGCGCGCTTTATCAATATTGCCTTCGAAATTGAGCGACTAACTCAACATAGCCACACACTCTTCTGCCGTCCGATGTCTCACAGTACGTGTACGTACTGTTAACTCATCCAATATGGAGAGCATGCGGGCTACAGTTGGGAGCATCCCACACAGCAGGAGAGCAGCGTCGAGGTGCTGCACTCAAACGAGCGCCCGAAC